>JBBKVN010000410.1:0-5760 GCA_037968455.1 Rhodoferax sp. | reverse complement strand
GCGCAACGGTTAAGCTCTGCCGCATGAAAGCTTACCGTGCCGCGATTCTGCGATTTGACCCTGATCTTCCTCCCCACGCAGCCGCCATTTATGAGGCCGATGGCCTGCTGGTGGTGGGTCCCGATGCCAGTGGACGCGAGGTGGTCCAGGCGGTTGGCGCCTACCTGTCATTGAAAGGTCAATGGCCCGAAGTTCCGGTGACCCATTGGCCCGATCGGATCATTGCGCCTGGGTTTGTGGACATGCACATCCATTACCCCCAAACCAACGTCATCGGCTCGCCGGCCGAAGGGCTGCTTCCTTGGCTGGAAAATTACACATTTCCCGAAGAAAAACGCTTTGAATCGCATGACTACAGCGCGGAGGCTGCTCAGTTTTTCATCGCGGAATTGCTGCGAAATGGCGTGACCACCGCGCTGACCTTTGCGACCTCCCACGTGACCTCCGTGCAGGCCCTATTTGAGGCAGCACAGGCGCGTCAGATGAGGTTGATCACCGGTTTGTGCCTGATGGACCGCCATGCGCCGGCCGAGCTCCTGAATCGCGCCAACCCTGGCAGTGGGCGAGATGCCACCGAGCAGAGTTTGATCGACACCGAGTCTTTGATTCGGCAATGGCATGACAAAGGACGGCTCGGTTACGCCATCACGCCGCGTTTTGCGCCCACGAGTACAGACGCGCAGTTGCGCGGGGCGGGCGAGTTGGCCGCGCGCTACCCCGATGTCTGGATTCAAAGCCATGTCGCCGAAAACAAGCATGAAATCGCTTGGGCGCGTGAGTTGTTTCCCGCGTCAAGAAGCTATCTGGCCACCTACGACGATTTCGGTCTGATGCGCGAACGGGCAATTTACGCTCATTGCATCCATTTTGACGATGACGACCGCGCGCTGATGCGCGACACGGGCACCGCTGCGGCCGTCAGTCCGACCAGCAACCTGTTTCTGGGCAGCGGTTTTTTTGACTACGCAGGCGCAGACCGCCTGGGCTTTTCCTACGGATTGGCCAGTGACGTGGGCGGGGGTACGAGCTTCAGTCCGTTTCACACTATGTTGGCCGCCTATTACGTGGGGCGCGAAGGGCAAACCAAGCAAGGCTTGTCGCTGTCGCCTCAGCACTTGTGGTGGCAACACACCTTGGGCGCGGCCAAAGCCTTGGGGCTGAACGGACGCCAGGGCGCTGCCGCAATCGGCAACCTGCAAGTCGGCTGCGAGGCGGACTTTGTGGTGCTCAATCCAAAGGCCACACCGCTGTTGGCGCGGCGTACCGCTCAGGCCAGCAGCCTGGATGAGTTGTTGTTTGCGATGATTGTGCTGGGCGATGACCGGCTCGTTGAGAGGACTGTCATTTCTCAAGCGAATTAGGCCGATTGCGCCCGCCAATGAAGCGGGAGTAGCTACTAAAAATGTAGCATCCTGATCAAGGGTGAGGCGCTTACAATCCAAGCAAAGCAGGAGTTCCACACCCATGAGTATCAAAAGCGACAAATGGATTCGTCACATGGCGGAGACCACGGGCATGATCGAGCCCTTCGAGCCCGGCCAGATTCGCGAACGCGAAGGCAAAAAAATCATCAGTTACGGCACCAGCAGCTACGGCTACGACATTCGCTGTGCGCCTGAATTCAAGGTGTTCACCAACATTCACAGCACGGTGGTAGACCCCAAGAACTTCGATGAAAAGAGCTTTGTCGACTTTCACGGTGACAGCTGCATCATTCCGCCCAATAGCTTCGCTTTGGCGCGCACCATGGAGTACTTCCGTATTCCTCGCAACGTTCTCACCATTTGCCTCGGCAAAAGCACCTATGCCCGCTGCGGCATCATCGTCAACGTCACGCCTTTTGAGCCCGAATGGGAGGGCTATGTGACGCTAGAGTTCTCAAACACCACACCACTGCCGGCCCGCATTTATGCCGGCGAAGGTTGCGCCCAGGTGCTCTTTTTTGAGAGCGACAAGGACGATGTCTGCGAAGTCAGCTACAAAGACCGCGGTGGGAAATACCAGGGCCAGGTCGGTGTGACCCTGCCACGCGCTTGAGGGGTGAGGCCAATTTCCCTTTTGTGATTCACCGCTTGTACATAGGAGTCCGCTCATGAAGTGGGAAGGCAATCGCCAGTCAGACAACGTGGAAGACCGGCGCAGCAGCGCCTCCTCGGGTGGTTCGCGCGGCGGGCGCAACATCGGCATTGGCTCCATTGCCATTGCCTTGGTGGTGTCGTACTTCTTGGGGGTGAGCCCTGTGACTGTGCTCAACGTATTGAGCGGCGGCTCAACACCCACCACCCAACAATCGCCTGCACAACGCCCGCCCGCCGACGATCGCATGGGCCAGTTTGTATCCACCGTACTAGGCGATACCGAAGACGTTTGGGGCAAGGTCTTTACGCAAGGTGGCGCCACCTACCGACAGCCCAAACTAGTGCTGTTTCGCGGCGCGACGGCTACCGCTTGCGGTCAAGGCCAAGCTGCCATGGGGCCGTTCTATTGCCCTGCCGACCAAAAGGTCTATATCGACCTAGGCTTTTATGAAACGTTGAAAAACCAACTCGGCGCACCGGGGGACTTTGCGCAGGCCTATGTCATTGCGCACGAGGTGGGGCACCACGTGCAAAACCTGCTCGGCATCACCACCAAAATGGACCAGATGCGCGGCCGGGTCAGTGAAACCGAATACAACGCCATGAGTGTGCGCCTAGAGTTGCAAGCCGACTGCTTTGCCGGCGTTTGGGCCAACCATGCCCAAGAAGCGCGGCAGTTGCTGGAGGCCGGTGATGTGGAAGAGGCGATGAACGCGGCGGCACGCATTGGCGACGATGCCTTGCAGGGCGCGCGAGGTGGCTCAGTCGTCCCAGAAAGCTTCACCCACGGCACCAGTGCGCAGCGCCAACGCTGGTTCAACAACGGCCTTAAAAATGGCAGCGTCAAGCGCTGCGACACGTTTTCCGCCCCTCAATTGTGATATATGAGGGATAATAAGGGTTTGCCCCAGCCCTTGGGGTGTACTCAGCTATCGAATTGATAGCATTTGACTTTGGCTATGAATGACCGATTTAACCCCTGATTTGACCTCTGAAACCCCGCCCATGGCGTTTGCGCAATTGCAACTCGCCGCACCTTTGGCCCGTGCAGTAGCCGATTTGGGCTACGTTTCCATGACCCCGATCCAGGCCCAGGCAATCCCTGTCGTGCTGGAAGGACGTGATGTGATGGGCGCTGCCCAAACCGGTACCGGCAAGACGGCTGCCTTCTCGCTGCCCTTGCTGCAGCGCATGCTCAAGCATGAGAACAGCTCTACCTCTCCCGCCCGCCACCCAGTGCGAGCCTTGGTCTTGTTGCCAACTCGTGAGTTGGCTGACCAAGTGGCGCAGGCCATCAAGGCCTACGCCCAGCACACCCAGTTGCGCTGCGCAGTGGTCTTTGGCGGCATGGACATGAAGCCGCAGACACTTGAGTTGAAAAAAGGCGTTGAGATTCTGGTCGCGACACCGGGCCGTTTGCTGGATCACATCGAGGCCAAGAACGCGGTGTTGAATCAGGTTGAATACGTGGTGCTGGACGAGGCCGACCGTATGCTGGACATTGGTTTTCTGCCCGATTTGCAACGCATCCTGTCCTATTTGCCGAAACAACGCACTACGCTGCTGTTTTCCGCGACATTTTCCGGCGAAATTAAGCGATTGGCTGGCAGCTATTTGCAGGATCCCGTCACCATTGAAGTGGCGCGTTCAAACGCCACCGCCTCGACGGTTGAACAGCATTTTTACAGTGTCGGTGATGACGACAAGCGTCACGCCTTGCACCAAATTTTGAAACAACGCGGCCTGAAGCAAGCCTTTGTGTTTGTGAACAGCAAGCTGGGTTGTGCTCGGTTAGCTCGCTCCCTGGAGCATGAGGGCTTGAAAACTGCTGCGCTTCACGGTGACAAGAGCCAGGACGAACGTCTGAAAGCCCTTGATGCGTTCAAAAAAGGCGAGGTAGATTTGTTGGTTTGCACCGACGTCGCCGCTCGCGGACTTGACATCAAGGACGTGCCAGCCGTTTTCAACTTTGACATTCCCTTTAATGCAGAAGACTACGTGCACCGCATTGGTCGCACGGGCCGCGCTGGCGCTTCGGGCCTGGCGGTCAACTTTGTCTCCAAAAGTGATGCCCGACTCATCGCAGACATTGAAAAACTGATCAAAGTCAAGATTGAGTTGGAGGCCGTCGAGTTTGACGAAGACCAGCCTGACATTCGCAAGCAGGGTCGCATCAACGATGGCCGTCGCATGTACGCTGAAGGCGCGCAGGATGACTCTCGCTACGTTGGCTCCCGCACGGGTGGCATGCGTGATGTGTCCCACGAAGGGCAGCATGCCCGGGCCGAACGTGCGCCAAGACGTGACTTCAATCGCCCAGCACCGGCCTCGCGTGACCCGTTCTTTGACAAACCCTACGAGCCCACGAAGGCAGCTGAAGAAGGCGCACCTTCTTGGGAGTCCTCTGCCAAAGCCAATGCGCCGCGCGGTGTCTCAGCCAATATCAAATCCAAGCGCCGTGTGGCAGCGCTGTTCAAGGCGGCACCTGAAGTCTCTTCAGCCACTTAACCTGGCACTTGGGCTTGCTTGCACTGGATCTGAATAAGCTCCTGTGCAAGTCCTGAGCCAGTGTTTGAGCTGCCAAGTCGCATGGCGCTCAGGCAACCACCCCACACGCAGCCTGTATCCATCGCCAACACAGTCGGACGATTGAGCCAACCCAGTGTGGACCAGTGGCCCAACGCCACAGTGATGGCTTCAGTTTGCAGTCCTGGCCCGTCAAACCACGGCATGTAGGCTTCGGGGGCAGCGTTTAATCCTTCTTTGGCTTTGAATTCCATGCGGCCCTCTGCATCGCAGAAGCGCAGACGGGTGAGGGCATTCACAATCACTCGCAGCCGACTGGTGCCTGTCAAGGCCTCATTCCAGTGATCAGGCTCGTCGCCATACATTACCTGAAGAAACTCATTCAAGTCGGGGCCGCGAAGCACGCTTTCGACCTCTGACGCCAGGGCGATAGTTTTTTGCGGGCTCCAAGAGGGCAGCACCCCGGCGTGCACCATTAGCACGCCGTGACCGTTGATGGGCTCCAGCAATGCCATGTGTTGTCTGCAAAGCCAGTCCAGCATCGCCGCACGGTCAGGCGCGTTCAGAATGTCGTCCAAAGTGTCTTTGCGGTGCGGTTTTCGCACGCCGTGCGCCAGGGCCAGCAAATGCAGGTCATGGTTGCCCAGCACGCAAGCTGCGGCGTCGCCATAGGCCATGAGGCGACGAAGCACGCCCGCCGAGTCCGGGCCACGATTGACCAAGTCACCCAAAAAGAACAATTTGTCCCGGCTCGGTGAGAACGAAATTTCATCAAGCAAACGATGCAGGGCGCTGTTGCAGCCCTGCACGTCGCCAATCAAGTAAAGTGCCATGTTGTTTATTCTCGCTTGCGCTCAATGGAATTTTTGCTGATTGTATTTTTGACCGTCCTGAACGGTGTATTTGCCATGTCGGAACTCGCCTTGGCCGCGAGCCGTAAGGCGCGTCTGGCCGCCATGGCGGAAGCCGGTGACAAGGGCTCGCAAGCGGCCATGAAACTGCTATCCGACCCCAATCAGTTTCTTTCGACGGTCCAGGTGGGTATCACGTCGATTGGCGTGTTGAACGGGATCGTGGGCGAGTCGGCCTTCAGCCCAGGCGTGTCGGGCTGGTTGGAGGGTTTCGGGCTGGCTGAGAGTGTGGCAGATGTGTCGGC
>JBBKVN010000409.1:0-7766 GCA_037968455.1 Rhodoferax sp. | reverse complement strand
GCCCACAAGTGCCCCCGCCCCGGTGCTGGATCGCGGAAAGCAATTGGCCCTTCGAGGCGACCCCGCCAAAAAAATACCGGCCTGCGTTCTGTGCCACGGTCAAAAGCTGACCGGCGCCGCGCCCGGTGTACCGGGCTTGCTGGGCCTGCCGCGCGACTATCTGATTGCACAACTCGGTGGCTGGCAAACCGGCCAACGTCGCGCCCACTCACCCGACTGCATGGGTGACATTGCGAAAAAACTGAGTGGTTCCGACGTGGCCGCCGTCACCCATTGGCTCTCCGCCCAGCGGGTTCCCGCCGACAGCAAACCCCAGGTAGCACTCCCCCCAGATGCCCGCCGCGCCCAATGTGGCAACGCGCCTGCCCCCAAGCCAGCAGAGACTCTGTCACCCCCTGCGGCTGACGCCACCTTGGTGGCCAAGGGCGCCTACCTCTCCCGTGCGGGCAACTGCCAGGGTTGCCACACCGCAACCAGTAGCGCAGCCTATGCAGGCGGACGCGCCATTCAAACCCCCTTTGGAGCCGTTTACTCCAGCAACCTCACTCCGGACCACTCGACCGGCCTGGGGCGATGGACGGCGAATGACTTCTGGCTGGCCATGCACGAAGGCCGCTCCAAAGATGGCCGCTTGTTGAACCCGGCCTTCCCCTACACCAGCTTCAGCACCCTCACCCGCGCCGACTCCGACGCCTTGCTGGCGTATTTCCAGTCGTTGCCGCCGGTGCAACAGCGCAATCGCCCGCACGAGCTGCGCTGGCCATTTGGTACCCAGGTGGCCTTGTGGGCGTGGCGCACGGTGTACTTCGACACGGCCGCCCACAAAGCAGATGCCAATCAATCGGCCGAATGGAACCGGGGCGCCTATTTAGTGCAAGGCCTGGGCCACTGCGCTGCCTGCCATTCACCCCGCACAGCGTTGGGCGGATTGACCCATGATTCACCCTTGACCGGCGGCACCCTGCCGGGCGGCAGTTGGTATGCACCCTCTCTGCACCCCCAAACCGCCGGGGGCATGGACGAACAGACGCAAGCGAACCTGGTCACACTGCTGCAAACCGGCGTCTCGCCAGGCCGGGTCACCAGCGGCCCCATGGCTGAGGTAATCATGGGCAGCACTCAACACTTGTCTGCCGCTGATTTAAAAGCCGTCGTGCACTACCTGTCGACCCTGCCCGCCGATGTGCCCACAAAAAGGCAGCCACTTGCTGCGGCGCCCAAGAGCAGCGCTTTTCTGGCCGGCGGCAAGCTCTTTGAGAAGCACTGCGCCCAATGCCACGGCGCGCAGGGCGAAGGCGTGGCCGGTGCCTACCCCACGCTCAACGGCACGATCGCCATCAACCGGGACAACACCGCCAATTTGATTCAAGCCGTGCTGCATGGCGGTTTTTCACCAGCCACCCAGGGCAACCCTAGACCCTTTGGCATGCCGCCTTACCAACTGCTGCTCAGTGATCAGGAAGTCGCCGCGGTGCTGACCTATGTGCGGCAGAGTTGGGGCAACTGGGGATCTACGGTCAGCGAGCTTGAGGTCTACCAGGCACGTGAGCGTTTCACCCGTTGACAGCGCGCCGACAGTCACTGCACACTGCACGTTTCGGCCGTCGTTGCCGAAATTATTACTTTTGTCCCTTGGAGAATTCATGAAGTTAAAACAGACGCCCCTCTTCTTGTTGATTGCTGCCTCGCTGGGGGGTTGTGCCGTGGGGCCCATGTCGAGCCCTCAGCCTGACAAAACTTACAAAATCACGGTGCTGCACACCAACGACCACCACGGGCGTTTCTGGAAAAACAGCGACGGCGAATACGGTATGGCTGCACGCAAAACCCTGATTGACAGCATTCGCGCCGATGTCACTGCCAAAGGAGGCTATTCCCTGTTGCTGGACGGCGGTGATGTGAATACCGGTGTGCCCGAGTCCGACCTGCAAGACGCAGTGCCAGACTTCAAGGGCATGAACCTGATGGGCTATGACGCCATGGCTGTGGGCAACCACGAGTTCGACAAGCCGCTGTCTGTGCTGAAGATGCAGCGGGATTTGGCCAAATTTCCCATGTTGTCGGCCAACATTTACGAAGCCGGCGAGCGCAAATTTGCGCCGTACAAAATCTTCAATCTGGGTGGCGTGCGCGTGGGCGTGATGGGGCTGACCACCGAAGACACCTTCAAGATGGTGCACCCCGACAATGTGAAGCAGATCGAGTTTCGCAGTGTCATTGCGGAAGCCGGCAAAGTGGTGCCAGAGTTGCGCGCCAAAGCCGACGTTGTGATTGCTGCCACCCACATGGGCCACTACGAGAATGGCAAGCACGGCACTCAGGCGCCGGGCGATGTTGAAATGGCGCGTGCCGTCAAGGGCATTGACATGATCGTCGGTGGTCACAGCCAGAATGCCGCCTGCATGAAGGCCGAGAACGTGCTGGACCGTGAGTATGTGCCGGGCACAGAGTGCAAACCCGATCGCCAAAACGGCACCTGGATCGTGCAAGCGCACGAGTGGGGCAAATACGTGGGCCGGGCTGACTTTGAGTACCGCAACGGAGAGTTCAAACTGGTCAAGTACGCTTTGCTGCCGGTCAACCTGAAGAAAACGGTCAAGGCCGCTGATGGCAAGACCAGCAAGGTGAATTACACCGACGACATTGCAGAGAACAAGGACATGCTCGCACTGTTGACACCGCATCAGGAGTTCGGACAACAAAAACTGGGCGTTCAGATTGGCGCCACCGATGCCCGCCTGGAGGGTGACCGCTCCATCGTCCGCGCCAAACCCGCCTCCATGGGTGTGCTCATTGGCATGGCGATGATGGACAAAACCAAGGCTGATTTCTCGGTACTCAACTCCGGTGGCGTGCGCGACTCCATTCCTGCAGGCCCCATCACCTACAAAGACGTGCTGAAGGTGCAACCGTTCAGCAACACCGTGGCCACGGTCGACCTGACAGGCAATGAAGTCATGGCTTACCTGAACGCCGCTGCCAAAATGAGTGTGGGTTCAGGCGCCTTTCCTCAGTTTGCCGGTTTGCAACTGGTGATTACCGGCGACAAAGTGAGCAGCGCCACCATCAAAGGTGCGGCGATTGACCCAGCCAAGACCTACCGCATGGCGATCAACAACTTCCAGGCGTCAGGCGGCGATGGCTACCCCAAAATGACCGATCACCCCAGCTATGTCAATAGCGGCTTTGTCGACGCTGATGTGCTGCGTGCTTATATTGTTGCCAAGAGCCCCCTGAAGGCCGCCGATTTTGAACCCGGTGACGCCGTAGTGCGGAGATAATCAACCCGCCCGGCCCAATTGGATGTGGCCGGGCATTTAACACTGGAGAGAATCATGGCAAAAGGTCAACAAGGTAACAAAATGGTGAAAAAACCTAAAAAGGACACCGCACCACCCAAGGCGGTCTCCCCTGACGCCGTTCGGCCCACCGTGACCACCGTTGTACCGGTTCGCGGCAAACTCAAAAACGCGCCCGCATCACGTTGATCCGCTTTCGGGTCGTTTAGTTGGCCAACGCGTCAAATGCGTTGAGTCGAGGCGCGCCAATTTTTCCATGAAAAGTCTTTCCAAGCCTCGAAAACCAGACCTGGTTCGATCCGCCCGTCTGTCCAGCAGTCGGGCCACTGTTCACAAGCAGCGCGGGTTGGCCGCACGTTTCTCGCAACGGCAATTGATTGCCGACTTGCGAAATTACCATCGTGAACTGGAAATACAAAACAAGGCACTTCGGTACAGCCAAGGCGCAGCTGAAGGTGCTTCTGAACGATTTTTAACCCTGTTTTCCAACGTGCCACTGTCCTTGATGGTGGTCGACGAAAACAGTCTGGTGCTGGAAAGCAATGCCATGGCATTGCAATTTTTCCGCCCGCTGGAGACCGACCCTCCATTGAACTTTCTGTTTCCCTTGGTTGACGGCGCGCACATCGACCAGGTGACTCAGGCTTTTCGCTCCGCCAAAGAGACGGGCACCAGCGAAATCACGGAGGTGGTTTTTTCCTGCGGCTCCGGTGGCGAGTTCACCGGTGATCTCCATATTGCCCGGCTTGAGAACCCCCAGGACGAATTGGCGCACTTTATCTGCGCTGTGATTGATCAAGGCCCGCTGCTCACGGAGCGTCGCGCCTTGCAAACCAGTGCAACGGCTTTGCAACGCGGCAACCGGGAGCTTCAACTCAGCCAGAACCGGCTGGCCTCTGTCATTAACTCCTCACTGGATGCCATTCTTTGTGTGGACGGTGAGTTCCGCATCACGATTTTTAACCCTGCCGCCGCCGCCCTGTTTGACTGCCAGCCAGGGCAGGCCATGGGAAGCGATCTGGGACGCTTCCTGCCCCAACTGCAGGATCACCTTCCTCTGTCGAACGGTGCAACCCACGCCCAACTGGGCGAGATGACAGGTTGCTGCACCCAAGGTAACAACGTGGCTATTGACGTCAGTGTGTCGTTTGAACAGCACCCTGATGGCGATACCACCACTATTTTTGCCAGAGATTTGACGGCCAAGAAGAAGATGGAGGCCCATCGCACGGCACTTGAGACCCAGCTTCGGGAGTCTCAAAAGATGCAGGCCGTGGGCACCATGGCCGGGGGCATTGCCCACGACTTCAACAATATCATAGGCGCCATTCTTGGCAATGTGGAACTGGCCAAGCAAGACGCGGGGCTCGACTCCGCCGCGATGGTCAGCCTGAAGGAGATTGACAAGGCAGGTCGACGCGCACGGGACTTGGTGCGCCAAATATTGACCTTCAGTCGCAACGAATCTCCCAAGCGCATTCCGACTGATCTGGCCGATGTGGTGCACGAGACCGTTAGGTTGCTCAAAGTCGCCTTGCCTCCAACCGTGGATTTGGGAGTGAAGATCGACCCTCAAACACCACCGGTTCTTGCCGACGGCACGCAAATTGAACAAGCCCTGATCAACCTGTGCACGAACGCCATTCATGCCATGGGAAGTCAGAAGGGAACCATCACAGTCGAATTGGGATACAGCCTTCCGGCGGAGACGCAGGGTATCGTCGAGCGACGATCCGGCGCGCGGGGCCGCCATGTGCGCTTGGCCGTTCACGACACGGGAAGCGGCATTGATCCCGAGACCCTGCAACGCGTTTTTGAACCCTTCTTCACCACTAAACCCGTGGGCCAAGGCACGGGGCTCGGTTTGGCCGTCGTGCACGGCATCATGCGCACCCACCACGGAACCGTCGATGTGCGAAGCGCGCCCAACTCGGGCAGCGTCTTCACACTCTACTTTCCGATCTCTGACTTGCCGGTGGCCCCCGTTGCCGCCCCGCCGCCCAAGCGAGCCATGATTCAGGGCGAGGGCAAACACGTGATGTACGTGGACGACGATGAGGCCTTGGTGTTTTTGGTCGAGCGCGTGCTCAAAAGGCGCGGGTTTAGAGTGAGCACCTTCACCGACCCTCGCGTTGCCAGCGCTACGCTGCGCCAACGGCCCATGGATTTTGACCTCTTGGTCACTGACTACAACATGCCAGGCTACAGCGGCGTGGACCTGCTGAGGGAAGCACGGCAGATTCGTCCCGAATTGCCGGTGGCCTTGGCGTCCGGTTACATCACGCCAGAGATTGAAAAAAGCGCGCTGGAAGAAGGCGCTCGTGCCTTAATTCACAAGCCCAACGATGTAGATGAACTCTGCGAGACGGTGCAACGCCTGCTTCAAACCAGTCATGCCCACGAGTGAACTCGTCGTGCTTTACGCCGACAACAGCTTGCTGGTTCTGGAAAAACCCGCCGGCTTGCTGTCGGTGCCGGGCCGCGGCGAGGACAAGCAAGACTGTTTGAGCGCCCGGACGCTGCGCGAGTTCCCTGACGCGCTGGTGGTTCATCGGCTAGATATGGCCACCTCGGGGTTGATGCTGATGGCCCGAGGACCCTTGGCGCAGCGCCATCTCAATGACGCGTTTGCCAACCGTTCGGTCTCCAAACGCTATACAGCGGTTGTCGATGGTTTCCCCGACACCTCACCCGACGCATGGAACCTGATTGATTTGCCGATTGCAGTGGACTGGCCTAATCGCCCTCGGCGGGTGATAGACCCCATGAATGGCAAGCCCAGCCAAACACGCTGGCGCCTGCTGTCCCATGACGCTCATTCAAACACGTCTCGCGTTGAGTTAGAGCCCATCACCGGCCGCTCCCACCAACTCCGCGTCCACCTTCTCGCGCTGGGTCACGCCATTCTGGGCGACGCCCTGTATGCAGGCCCTCACGCCCTCGGTCTGTCCAATCGGTTGTTGCTACACGCCAGCTTTCTTGATTTTCAGCACCCGATGAATGATCAATCGATGCAATTCACCAGTAAACCGGGGTTTTGACCCCACCAAGTGACTGCGTCCGCTACCATTCCCAGCATGACCTCCGACCTATTTATCTTGACCGGCGCGTCTCGCGGCATGGGACTGGCGATAGCCGAACAATTGATTTCGCCTCAGCACGTCCTGCTGTGCATTTCCCGCCACACGAACCCGACACTGGCAGCGCAGGCCAAAAAATCAAAATGCCAGCTTGAGCAACAAACACTGGACCTCCAAAACCCGTTGGC
The DNA here is from genome assembly GCA_037968455.1 of Rhodoferax sp. Lineage (GTDB taxonomy): Bacteria > Pseudomonadota > Gammaproteobacteria > Burkholderiales > Burkholderiaceae_C > Rhodoferax. The sequence continues at coordinate 1,199 of JBBKVN010000409.1, read as the reverse complement.
GGCGGCCGATGATCTCGCGCAGTGGTTGAGTCGCGCCTCTCAACAAACCTACGCCAGCGCCACGTTGATCAATAACGCTGGCGTCATTCCTGCTATTGCCCCGCTTAGCGCCTCGGACCCCATCGAACTCTCCAGTGCATTGCGAGTCGGCCTGGAGGCTCCGATGCTTTTAACCTCCGCCTTTTTGAAGGCAACCCAAAATTGGGGCATCCCACGCCGGGTACTCAATATCTCGTCCGGACTGGGTCGGCGGGCCATGGCGTCCCAATCGGCCTATTGCGCCGCCAAGGCGGGCATGGACCACTTCACACGCTGTCTGGCACTGGATGAAGCCCTTCAAGACAATGGTGCCAAAGTGTGTTCACTGGCACCCGGGGTGATTGACACCGACATGCAAGTGCAACTGCGCAGTGCCAGCGCAAGCGACTTCCCGGACCAGGAGAATTTCAGTCAACTCAAGGATGGCGGGCTTCTCAGCTCGCCGTCGGACGCGGCGGCGCGGGTGCTGGCCTACTTGTACAGACCGGACTTCGGCGCCAGCCCTGTGGCAGACGTGAGAGACTAAACAGAAATCTCCGTGTCAGGTGCAAGTTGCGACGCGGGACTAAGATGCCAGCGCACCCATTCTTTATTGAAAACATTCAGAGGAGTTCAGTCATGTCACGTGAAGTAGTCATCGTCAGCGGTGTTCGCACCGCCATTGGAACCTATGGCGGCAGCCTGAAGGACATTCCACCCACCGAACTGGCGGCCCAAGTCGTGCGCGAATCACTGGCCCGTGCGCAAGTGGACGGCAAAGATGTTGGACACGTGGTGTTTGGCCATGTGGTCAACACCGAGCCCAAAGACATGTACCTGTCACGCGTTGCCGCAATCAACGGCGGCTGTGGCGAGGGAACACCTGCCTTTAACGTCAACCGCCTGTGCGGATCAGGCCTTCAGGCCATTGTGTCGGCCAGCCAGAGCATTTTGCTGGGCGACACCGACATCGCCATTGGTGGTGGCGCCGAGAACATGAGCCGTGGCCCATACGCCAGCCTGAGCGCCCGATGGGGTGCCCGCATGGGTGACACCAAAATGGTTGACATGGTGGTTGGCGCACTGCACGACCCCTTCCACACCATCCATATGGGCGTCACAGCAGAAAACATTGCGGCCAAGTGGGGCATCTCCCGCGAGGAGCAAGACGCCATTGCCGT
>JBBKVN010000408.1:0-4051 GCA_037968455.1 Rhodoferax sp. | reverse complement strand
AGCCGCTCGCCGGCCAGCAGGCCCTTCTTCAGGCCGTCCCAATAACCAAACTGGATGAAGGCCTTGTCGTGCATGCCCAATTCGAACTGCCAGGCCCGCTCGGCGCGCCTGGCCAGGTCAAAGGCCAGTTGATAGCTCTGAAAGTACAGCGACGACATCTGCTTCACCATCCACTCGTAGAGCTGGACATTGGTGTACTTGTCGCGCAGGAATTCTTCGGCCTCTCTGGATTGATCGAGTTGCAGATGGAAGTTTCCCAGCTCCATTCCAGCGATCTGCACCCGAATTTCGGCGGCGATGATCTGGTGTTCGAGCGTTTCGATTTCCTTCTCGGCGGTGTCGCCCTGGAGCCCCCAGTCATCCTCTCTGCGCTCGTAGCCGCCGATGAGGCCCGAAATCTGCGCCCCTCGATCAGCAAGACCGGCGGCCGTTCGAAGTTTTCCGGCCAAGGAACTTGCAGAGTTATGGGCTTGCGTACCCCCCTTTGTTATTGTGAACAGCGGTGACCCCCCAAAGCCGGCGCCGCCAGCGGTGAAATCGGGTGTCGCGCTGACAATCGATCCAAGCGCAAGTGCCACCACAGCGCCCAGATCCAGCGCTGCAGCCGCAGATGAGAAGGTAAATTGAAGCTCTTCAGCGGGGTTCATGTAAGCCCGGCTTCGATAGTAGTCACGCCGAATCTCTGCGTTCTCTTTGCTCCTTCGCACCGCAGCAAGTGCCTCTTTCGTTTCGGCGACTTGCTTGTTGCGCAGGTCAATGACCGCGCCTTCAAGCTTCACCTGATGCCCCGCCCGCAGCAACTGCAACGCTTCGGCATCCTTCTTCTCCATGGCCGACAGCAGTGCCTGGCCAAGACTGCGCACATCCGCGCACAATTCCGTCGCCTTCTGCGACAAAACCTGGTAGCGATAACAAGGCAAGGGTGCGTTCAAGTCGGACAACGCACTCGCCAGATCGATGCCAGCGGCACGTGCCCGCACCATCAGCCCGGGGTCAAGTGCAGCCTCAAAGAGATCAAGTTGCCGCACCACGCCTTCGATGTTCATGCAGTGCCGGATCTTGAACAGCCGGTCGGACACGCGCCCCCAGTAGTCGTCCAGCAGCCTCTGATTGGGCGGAATGCAAAAGTACAGCGTGCCCGACATCAGCGCCACGTCGTCCTGGACGGCATCGGTTTCGGTTTCGATGGTTTCGGGAAGCAAACCCTCAATCTCCTCGACGAGCGTATTGCCGAATTCATCGACGCCGGCCGTTTTGAGGGAAGCAAAGGTATGCGGGGCCCGTGGACTGCGCTCCACCTTGCGCGGCTTTCGGCCCAGCATCTGTGCCGCAAGGACATACAGCTGTGTTGCCTCGTTAATCGACTCCATGCTGTCGCGACGGAATAATTGGTCGCCCCAGGCAATGAGGTTGTCGATGTACTTCATCACCACGGCGCGCGCATAAACGGTCAGCCGCAGGCGGGCGATGGCGTGCGGGCTGAACGGGTTGGCCCGCCATGTGGCCACCTCTTCGACCAACTCGTCGCGCATCCGCAGTTTTTCAGGATCCAATCCGTTGTACTGCAACAAGATCAGCAGTTCCGTGATCGGCCCGCTTTCGTGCGTCTGGTCGTTGAACAGCTCATGGAGCTTTCTCACCTTCCAGAACCGCTGCGGCGCAGCACCTTCCGTTTCGGTTGGATCAAAAATTTTGTGAAACCACTGTTGGGCTTCAGCGAAACGCTGGTTCTGGCTCAGTTGGCATGCGATCCGAAAGGGGATATGAAAGAAAACTTCCCAGTTGTACGGCGCATACGCGCCGCCGGCCGAAAAGTCGAAGTCTTCGACCGGGTGTGGCCCGCGAACCGCGTCTTGCGGGCCATAGCTGGCGAAGAAACCGGCATCCCGCTTGGTCTGCCTGAACAGACCGGACGGGCTGTTCTTCGAGGCATCGTAGAGCCCGTCCAGGCCAAAACGGTTGAGTTCGCGCTGCATCGTGCAGGCATAAGGGTGGAAGAAGACGTCGAATCGGTAGGTTGTCGCTGGCGCCCACTTGAGGAACGGTGAGCGGACGGTGTCTGGGGCGGCCAGTGCAGGCATGAGGTGACGCGCAAAATTGCCCGGGCCCGCCATGCCACCGCCGCCCGCACCACCGGGGCTCATGTCAGCCAGAAAACTCCCGTCACGGCTCACAATTCGGGTAGTCAGAGCCAGAGGGAATTTAGAGATTTCCTGTTCACCGGCGGTCCGGGTCTTACTCACTGGCGCGAGTGCGACTGCCGAAGAGGCGTCGTATTCCCAGGGGTCCATCGCCAACACCGTAGCGCGACCAATGCCGCCGCGGCGTCCACCCGTATCGATCGCCATTTGGCCTAACAAGCCCAATGCGGGCTGGGCTCGTTGCCATGGCGTGCGCTTCCTGGAAGTGACGAAAAATGTTCGTAGTTCGTCCTGGTAAAAGAAGGGCTGCGAATAGTAGTGGTTGGCCACGTTCGTCGGAACGAACACGTAGGCGGACGGGCTTCGGGCCAACAACTTCTGGTAGACGAAGCCGCCCGTCGCTTCTGAGAGAGTTGGCAAGCTCAAACCAGTGGTGTCGGACGATTGGGCAAACACCTGATTCACCGGCTGCGCTTGGTCTGGCAGCTTGATTACCAGCCCTGCCCCTATCAACGAACTCAGCCTGACAGTCCCATCGCAACCACTCATGCGGAAATGGGGGAATGAGCGGTGTAAGGTTTCATCAATCGGGTCATCGCGGTTCTCAACCAATGGGTAACTCATTAGGCGAAAGGTTTCGACAATAAGATCGGTGGCTGTGCTCGCGCGGAAGAAGAACTCGGCGGGTGTTGATGTTTCAGTTTTCTCGATTCTCTTGAATGCTGCACTCGAATCGTCTACGACGCCCTGCCCGATGAACTCTGCGGCCATCTTCTTGGCTGCCCAGCCTTCGCTATGCAGTGAAGTCCAGGCCAGCCGAATCTGGTAATAGCGCTTGGGTTTCTCTGTCTTGGGTGGCGGATTCCCGACCTCGGGAAAGTCCAGAGACTCCTCCAACGCTGCCTCCGTAATCACTGGCCAGAACAGGTACAACCGCCGGTTGAATACGACCGGAATCAAGTGGTCACCCTCAATGCCCGCTTCGACCTTTTCCCACGGTGTCCAGGTCAGGCGATTGACGCGCTTGCGGTGGTAGTAGGTGGGTGGTATGCCCGGGGTGCGGCCAAAGGCATGCAACACATGGGTGCCCTCGTCGTCCTGCTCGCACAGGCCGACGATTTCCAACCGGGCCACTTCGTCAAGCTTCTGCAGGTAGCCGCGAACCGCGGTCTCGGCCGAATCGGAGGTGACTTCGTTCTGCAGCAGCTCATTTTCCAGTTCGACAAAAAACGGCGTCTTGTTGTCGCGCAGCTCAGGCTCCAGCCAGTTTTCCGGATACAGGAACACCTTGCGGTTCGCCTCCGAGACCCGGTAGCTTTTCAGCCAGCCCCAGTCCCTGGCTTCGGCCTTGGACAATTCCGCTGTGGGATGGACGATTCCTTCGACCTCGCGAGTCTCGAGCCCCATCAGCACGCGCTGCACGAAGAGCTGGGTCGAGCTGATCGCCTGCTTGATCCTCGAGGTCATCTGGCAGGCACTCATCTGCACATCCAGCAGCAGGTGGTCCGACAACGCACCCGCGTCGCTGAAGCGGCCGTCGTTGCCAACCAGCCAGGCCACCAGCGCGTCGCGATGCTGCTCACGCAGCGGGTCGCGCAAACTGGGTGCCAGCGCCAACCAGGCGTCTTCGTCGTGGCGTGCACGCACCGCCTGCTTGATCTGCTTCGACTGGGCCTTCTGCTCGGCGACCGCCTGCCGTTGAGCGCTCAGGTTGTCGATGGCCACATCGGCCGGCTTGGGCACCGGCAGCAGGCGCCAGCCCCAGACCGTTGATGCAGACAGGCCCACCCTGCGCACGACCGCCATGACCTCGGCCAGGCGCACCAGCGCTTTTTCGTCCTGCCAATCGGCGGGGTAGCTGAAGCCCAGTGCCCCTGGTTTCACATCTTCGGGCGGGCGCGTCGTGGGCG
>JBBKVN010000407.1:0-14474 GCA_037968455.1 Rhodoferax sp. | reverse complement strand
CGCATGGACACCAGCGCGCCGCAAACGAACCCCACATCACCACCACCCGGTGAGACCCAGGCTTAAGCGCCGGTAACCGGCCGCTCACTGGCCTGATAGGTCATGATGGGCAGCGAATGGCCCACCAAGTTGTGGCGCATGGTGGCCCGCGCCGAGTTGCGGCCACAACACAGGATGCGATCGTCCAGTTGCAAGGGCGTATCCAGGGCGGGACGCAGCATGCGCTCCTGGCCGCGTTGCAAAAGAAGCGGCACGGCTTGGAGAAGATCGCCGCTCCCGTCAGCACGTGTCAACAACTGCCCCAGCGTCACCGTCTCCGAACCCGCCATGGCGCGGCAAACCGTGCGGGCTTGCGCGGGGCTGATGGTCACCGACCAGGACTCAACCACTTCTTTGCCAATGACGTCGCGCATGGTTTGCAGCAAGTCAGCCGCCCAGGCCTCATCCTCGTCGCGCGCGCGGCGCAAAAAGGTGGCCAACTGGGGGGCCCGAATCACCCGCAACACCTCGCCCGCCAGCACATAACCCGACAACATGACCAGGTCCACCGGCGCCGCGCGGAAGATCAAGCTGTTGCGACGCTGGGTTTGGCGGGCGACGATGAAGAGGTCCTTGTTCATACCCCGACCCGCCAGCGCAATGGCCAGGTTGTCAATATCAACCGCTGTGCCGCCCACGAGTGCACTGGCCTTTTCGACCCCGGCTTCGCGCAACACGGCCGGATCGGTGGGGTCACCCTTCAGGTGATGCGCATCGACCTCATCCTCCGTCAACTCCGGGTCAATCACGACACTGTCAATCTTCAGTTGCTCAAGCTGACGGTGCAACGTACGGGTAAACAGGCCAGTGCCACACAAAATCCAGCGCCCGGTGGGCAACTGCGGGGGCTCGTTCATGGCTGTGCCGGATTGGGTCGTCAAGCTCTCGTAGATCACATGCAGACTCGGCGTGCGAATGGAGAGTGCCACCCGTTCGGCAAAGGTGTCATAGGGGTTGATGATGTGGTCCGCACCGGCCGCTGCCATGCGGGCATGGGCGGCGTGATAGCGAACCGCACTGAGCACAGGAATGTCCGGGCTCAGCAGTCGCGCCGTCAGGGCAATTTTGGTATTGACGAAATCGTCACCGGTCAAGGCCAGCACGCCGGCGCAGTAGCCGCTCGTCAAACCGGCCAACACCAGCGTTTTGGGGTCACTGGCATCGCCACACAAGGCAGGCACGGCCACAGAGAGTTCGTCCACCTCGACTGAATCCACACGGGCTGACTCCGTGTCAATGACAACAATGTGGGCGCCGTCCTGCGCCAACTCACGGGCCACCCGGTTGCCGGCGTCGTCGTAGCCGCAAACCAGGTAAAAAGGTTGGCTCATGTGCCGCACGGCGCGCGCCACCGCGTTTTCATCCGCAATGCGACGAAACAAGGGGTCCTGCAACACGCTGAACAAACCACCAATGGCATACAACCACGCCACCACCGTGCCATAAATCGAGGCCGTGGCCCACACGCGCTGTGCGTCCGAAAAGGGGTAAGGAATCTCCCCTAACCCAATGGTGGTGCCCAGAAAACTGACAAAGTAGAACGAGTGGAGAAAGCTCATCGTCCACCGTCGCCCCTCGGGGTCAACGCCGGGAACCAGCGTGAAGCCCAACACCGCCACCGCATACACACAGATCAGGATCGTCAATGGCTTGCGCAAACGGCGCAACAAAATGAAGATGCCGTGGCGGGTCCGCGAAGCGGGGTAGCTCATCGTCTCAGGTTGGCCATCTCAATAATCAACAAGACCACCGAGACGACATTGGCCACTGCCGCGCCGATGGCCAAAGAGATCACTGTCACCGTTTGGTGTTCATTGAGTTCAGCCCCGGACTGGCTGTACAAACCCCATACCACCGCCGCGACGATCAGTTGCAGGTCGGCAATCAAGCTGGTGGCCAGCATGGTCGAGCCTAAAGGGGATCGGTCCCCAAATTTCATCACCGTGGCGATCAGGCTCACGACGACGGCGGCAAACAGCTCGTAAACATTGTGGTGGTGAACGTTGGCGATGTCGCCCACGATAAAGCCAACGTTCAGCGTCAGCGCCAGAACAATGACAAAGGCGAAAAGGACACGTTCTGTGCTCATGAATCAGTCCGATCAAGGTGAAATGCCGAGACAAAATGCCGCTTCATTGGATCAAGCAGACAGCAGACGCCGCCGCAGAGCGCGGCGATACCAGCGCCAAATTGCGCTTAGCTGCTGATGTAATGGGTGAGTTGGGAGATGGTCTGCTCGTGCTCTGCAATGATGTCGTCCATCAAGTCGCGCATGGAGATCAAGCCCAACACGGTGGCGCCGTCCACCACTGGCAAGTGCCGGATCTTCTTTGCGCTCATCAATGCCATGCAGTCGCGGGTGCCGGTTTTCGGCGTGACGGTGAACGGGTTGGCCGTCATGATGTCAGCCACCAGGGTCTCCTTGGAGTTTTTCCCCTGCAGCGCCACTTTGCGTGTGTAATCCCGCTCGGACACAATGCCGACCAGTTTCCCTTGGTCCATCACGAGCATGGCGCCCACGCCATGATCCGCCAAACTTTGAAGCGCGGCAAACACCGTCGTTGACGGACTGACCTGAAACGCTGCCGATTCGCGCCCCTTGAGTAATTCCTGTATGGGTTTCATCAAAACTCCCTTCAATTGAGTCAAGCCGAATGCACAAAGTGATTAATCTGTAATGTAATGCACTGGTGAGTGCTCGTGTCGCAAGCGAATTCGCCATTCGAGACCAACGAGTTCTGCGTCCCATAATACGCCTTTGAGCAAGTCAATCAAGCGAGTTCAGCTATCTTTTGAATAGCAAATAATGTCTATGATCGAAAAGAAACCCTTTGAAATTGCCCGTGAGACGCTCAAACAACTCACCGCACGGAAATTGACCCCGACGCCCGCCAATTACCAGATGGTTTACAGCGAGGTCTCCGGCGTTCCAATGGAGCCTCCGTTCCCCCAGGAACGGTTGCGCGATATCTCTCAGGCTTTGCCAACCAAGACACCGGGGCAACAGCGTCAGAAAGGTCTGCTGGACTCTGCGATTGGCCATCTAAATTGGGAGGGAGTGAAGGCCGCCCTGATGGCCTACGGCGGCTTCAGCCCGGCGGCCGTAGCGCCACAGGAGCCCGCCAAGCGGCCGATCGCCACAGAGGCGGAGGCCACGACCACCGCTGTGTCAGCGCCAGCGCTCACGACCGACTTTTTCGAACAGATTGCCCGGATGGTGGAGTACGCTCTGCCGGCCCTGGGCCGCGACGATGCGCGCTTTAACGAACAGGCGAAAAACCTGCTGACCGCCATGCGCCAACCCGGCGCCAGCGCGGTGACCTTGAAACTGATGCTGGCCGACTTTGGGCACCGCGTGTCCTTTGCCGCAGAAGAGCAGGTCGAGGTCCACAAAACCCTGCTGAAGTTGCTCAACCTGATCATCAAGAACATTGGTGAATTGAGCATTGAAGACAGTTGGTTGACCGGGCAGATCGAATCGCTGCTCACGGCTTGCACGCCGCCGATGACGCTGCGCCGCCTGGACGATGTGGAGTCACTGCTGGTCGACGTCATCATCAAACAAAAGGAGTCCATGGGTCAAACCCTTCAAGCGCAGGAGGAAATGCGCGATTTGTTGGCCACGTTTGTCGAACGATTGACGAGCATGACCGAGACCACCGGGGAATACCGCGACACGCTGGAGGAAAACTCCCGACTAATTGAGCAAGCCAAAACCATCTCAGACATCGCCCCGGTCCTGAAAACCGTGATTGGCGCCACGCGCGGCATGGCACGTGACAGTCAGGCGATACGCGACGAACTCAGCGGCATGCGTGAAAAAGCGCTCGCCACGGAGGCCGAGCTGGCGAAACTCCATCAAGAACTGGACCGGGCCAGTGCTCAGGCCCGCCACGACCCGCTCACCGGCGCACTGAATCGAAAAGGATTGGACGAGGCCCTGGAGCGCGAAGTGTCCAATGTGCGCCGCAAAAACACCCCTTTGTGCATGGCCTTGCTGGACATCGACAACTTCAAAAGCATCAATGACCAATTGGGCCACACCACAGGGGATGCTGCGCTCACCCACCTGGCCAAAGTGGCGCGTAATGTCATGCGCCCTCAGGACACGCTGGCCCGCTACGGCGGCGAGGAATTTGTGCTCTTGTTGCCCGACACGCCTCAGGACAAGGGCGTTGAAGCCATGACCCGGCTTCAACGTGAACTCACCAAACACTTCTTTATGGCGGGAAGCGAAAAGGTGCTCATCACCTTCAGCGCGGGCGTGGCGCAAATGAGCAATGGCGAAACCGGCACCGACGCCATCCGCCGTGCGGACCAGGCCATGTACCAAGCCAAGCGTTCGGGAAAAAATCGCGTCCTCGGCGCGCAGTGAGGGGATGATTGGCATGACCTACTTGGTACTGGGTTTATTTATTTTTCTGGGCGTTCATTCGGTTCGCATCGTGGCGGACGACTGGCGAACAAGCACCCGCGAACGCATTGGCCCTCTGGCCTGGAAGGCAATCTACTCACTGCTGTCGGTGTTGGGTTTCGCGCTGATCGTCTGGGGCTTTGGCCAGGTCCGTCAAATGCCAACGCAACTTTGGAGCGCTCCTTTTGGCCTGCGCCATGTCGCAGCGGCCATCAATCTGGGCGCTTTTGTGCTGTTGGCTGCCGCCTATGTGCCGGGCAACAGCATCAAGGCGCGGGTCCACCATCCCATGGTGCAGGGCGTGGTGTTATGGGCGATTGCCCACCTGCTGGCCAACGGCAACCTGGGCCAAATGCTGCTGTTTGGCTCCTTCTTGGCCTGGGGGGCGCTCGACTGGAGGGCGGCTACACGCCGGGACCAGCGTCTGGGCACCATCTACCCGGCAGGTACCGCCGGCGCGACGGGTGTGACCGTGGCTTTGGGCGTGGGCGCCTGGATCATTTTTACCCTGTGGCTGCACGGCCTGCTGATAGGTGTTCGCCCCTTGGGGTAAGCACAAACATTGAGGAAAATCATGAGCATACGCAACCTTGACGCCCTTTTTGATCCTGCTTCGGTGGCCGTGTTTGGCGCCTCGCAGCGAGCCGGCAGCGTAGGAGCCACGGTCTGGCGCAACCTGAATTCAGGGCAGTTCAAGGGAAAGCTGTATGCCGTCAACCCAAAACACAGCAAGCTAGGTGACGCGCCCGTTTGGGCCCGGGCAGCCGATTTGCCGGAAGCGCCAGCGCTCGCCGTCATCTGCACGCCCGCCGCCACCGTGCCAGGCTTGATCGAAGAACTCGCCGCCTTGGGTACGCGGGCCGCCGTGGTGCTGACGGCGGGCATGGACGCCCAACAAAACAAAGCCATGCTCAAGGCCGCGAAACCCCATTTGTTCCGCATTCTGGGTCCCAATTGCATTGGCCTGCTGGTGCCGCACCATGGCGTCAACGCCAGCTTTTCGCATGTCGATGCTTTGCCGGGTGAATTGGCCTTTGTGTCGCAATCAGGTGCGCTGGTCACTGCCATGCTGGATTGGGCCAAAGGCCGGGGCATTGGCTTTTCCCACTTTGTGTCTCTCGGCGAACATGCCGACGTCGACTTTGGCGACATGCTGGACTATTTGGCCAGTGACGCCAAGACCCGGGCCATTCTGCTGTACGCCGAGTCACTGGACTCCCCGCGCAAATTCATGTCGGCAGCCCGAGCCGCGGCACGCAACAAACCTGTCATTCTGGTGAAGGCCGGGCGCTCGGCCCAAGGCCAACTGGCAGCCGCCTCGCACACCGGCGCGCTGGCGGGCTCGGACATGGTCATTGACGCGGCCATTGATCGCGCCGGCATGCTTCGGGTCAATACGCTGGACGAACTGTTTCTGGCCGCTCAAACCCTGTCGCGCTTTCGCACCAACACCAGCGAGAGCATCACGGTGCTAACCAACGGCGGTGGGGCGGGTGTCATGGCGGCAGATGCTGCTGCCTTCGCCAACGTCAACCTGTCGGTGTTGAGTGAGGCCACCCAAAAGAAATTGAGTGCGGTGTTGCCCGCGAATTGGTCCCATGCCAACCCGGTGGACATCATTGGGGACGCGCCTGTGGCGCGCTACGTAGAGGCCATGAAAATCCTCCTCGCTGACCCCGACGCTGGCGCCATTCTGTTTATTCACGCGCCCACCGCCATTGTCCCCAGTGCGGACATTGCGCGCGCCTTGGTGCCACTGGCCCAACCAGCGTCCGGGCAACAACCGCGAGTCATGAGCTGCTGGCTCGGTGACGAGGCTGTGGCTGAGGCGCGCCAGTTGTTTCAGGAAGCGGGCGTGGCCAACTTTGACACGCCCGAAAAAGCCGTTCGGGCCTTTTCCATGCTGACGCGTTACCGGCGCAATCAAGCCGAGCTGACCGAGGCGCCACCCGCGCTGATGGGCAACGGTGTCGCGCCAGATTGGGCCCAAGTGCGTGCGGTGGTGAAATCCGCCCTGGCCAACGGGCGCGAGATGCTGACCGAGCTGGAGGCCAAAACCGTACTGGCTGCCTGCGGCATTCCGGTGGTGGCGACCGAACGGGTTGAAGCGAACGCCGACGCTGCCTGCGCCGTCGCACTGGCCATGGGTTTCCCGGTCGTGCTGAAGATATTGTCCGACGACATCTCACATAAATCGGATGTCGGCGGCGTGGCCCTGAACCTGCCGGACGCAGCCGCTGTTCGGACCGCCGCCAACACCATGCTGGCCCGCGTTGCCCAGCAACTGCCCAAAGCGAGGATTCAGGGATTCACCGTGCAGGCCATGGTGAGGCGTGAGCACGCTCAGGAACTGATTGTGGGCAGCACCATTGACCGGGCATTTGGCCCGGTGATTCTGTTTGGCCAGGGGGGAACCGCAGTTGAGGTCATGGGCGACCGCGCCGTGGCACTGCCGCCCTTGAACGTGCCACTGGCCAAGGCCCTTGTTGCCCGCACCCGCGTGTCCCGCCTGTTGGCCGGATGGCGCGATACACCCGCCGTGGACGAAGCCAGCGTGCATCAGGTCTTGGTGGCTGTGTCCCAGTTGATTGCGGAGGTTCCCGAAATAGCCGAGTTGGATATCAACCCCTTGATCGTCAACTATGAAGGTGCCGTAGCGCTGGACGCCCGCATTCGCCTCAGTGCGCAAGCCCTCGCAGGGGCTGAAAACTTTGCCATTCGGCCTTACCCCGCTGATCTGGAAGAGCAGCTGGAATGGCAAGGGCGCCCAATGTGCTTGCGGCCCATTCGCCCTGAGGACGAAGCGTTGCACATGGAGTTTCTGCAGGCCCTGAGCCCTGACGACATTCGCATGCGGGTGTTTTACAGCAAGCGCACCATGGAACGCAGTGAACTGGCGCGACTGGTGCAGATTGACTACGCGCGGGAGATGGCGTTTGTGGCGGTGGCCACTGGCCCGGACGGAAACCCGCAGACATTGGGCGTGGTGCGCGCCCTGTCGGACCCGGACAACGAAGAAGCTGAATTTGGTGTCATCGTGCGCTCAGAACTCAAAGGGGGAGGATTGGGCTTGATCTTGATGCGCAAACTGATTGCCTACCTGCGCAGTCAGGGCACTGCCCGCCTGGTCGCCCATGTCCTGGACCACAACGACCGCATGCTGAAACTGGCCAGCGCGCTGGGGTTTGAGGAGATCACCCAAGAGCACCAAGATGACGGCACAACGCGCATCACCTTGCCACTTACTTGATGCCCATGGCCCACTGAATCAGGTATTTGGCCAAAAAACCGACCATGCCAAAGGCCAGCCCCAAAAAGATCACAAAGGTGCCGAACTTGCCGGCTTTGGACTCCCAGGCCAGCTGTCCAATGATGAACAACATGTAAACAATAAAGGCGCCGATGCCAAAGGACAGGCCAAAGGCAGCGATTTGCTCCTCGCTGTAGCCCCACATCAGCCAGGCTCCTTGCTGGACTCGTCCCGCTCGGGAACGCCCGACACATCCACCAGGTCGCGGTAGGCATGCCAACTGGCGTGGCCCAACATGGGCACCACGGCGATCAGCCCCAACATGGCCGAGCCCAGACCCAGCAAAGTAAAGCCCATGATGAACGATGCCCACAAGGCCATGGGCAGTGGATTGGTAAGCACCGCGCGCCAACTTGTCAGCACGGCTTGCAGCAAGGTCACCCGACGGTCCAGCAGCAGGGGAATGGCAATGGCGGTGGAGGCAAATATGGGGGCCGCCATCATGCCGCCCACGGCCAGCCACAACTCGAACAAGAAACCGTTGCGTGCCAGAATGACATGCTGCACAAATTCCATGGGCGTCCCAATGTGGACAGGCGTCAACAAGGTAATCAGCGCAGCCGAGGTCAGCATCCAGCCCGTGCCCGCCAGCCCCAACAAGGCGCCAAACTGCACCAGACACCAATAGTCATTGCCCCACTTGCTGAAATGGCCGTTTTGCCAGCTCAACCAGGTTTTCAACACCACATGAAAACCCACTTTTTCGCCACGCTCAATGGCGCGACTCAGCGCATACAGGCTGGTCGCCAAAATGGGCGCCACCACCAAAAACCCTGAAAAAGCGCCGGCCAGCAGCCAGAAACGGTCATAGGCCACGGCCACGATGGCCAGCCCCCCCAATGCCAGCACCAGACCGTGCGCAAAACTCACCCAGCCACAACGCGCAATGTCTCGCCAGGCCCGCAGCAGCCAATCCATGGGCTGGAGCAGCGAGATGGTGCGCACGCGTGGTGCCGTCGATGCGGGGGTGGGAGGCTTGGTAGCCGAGATCGGGGAAGCGGGCATGGGTGAATCCAGTTTAAGGCGGCGAGTGGGGTGAACGCTTGACTCACATCAAGCCCACGATCGGCCGTCGCATGGCGGGACCGGAGTCGCCAAGCATAATGCCAGCTTTTCACGCCAAGGTACCTGCCATGTCACGCCCTGTCCTCGATGAAAACCATATTCACCCGGCCATTCGGGAGAAGGTGGCCAGCCACCATCAATCCATTGTGAGCGAGGTCAGGGCAGCCCTGGCAGCGCACCCGGTCGTCGTGGTCGGCATGGGCATCAACCCAGCGCCCAAATCAGCGCGCAAAGCGCTGGATGCGGCCGGGGTGGCCTACCACTACCTGGAATATGGCAACTATTTCAATGAATGGCGTCGGCGCAATGCGTTGAAGATGTGGACGGGTTGGCCTACGTTTCCCATGGTGTTTGTCAACGGCACCCTGATTGGCGGCGCGAGTGACTTGCGCAAATTGATCCAAAGTGGCGAACTGGCCTCCCTGTTGACCGCCAAGAATTAAGCCGGGCCTTGCAATTTGCAAGGCCCGGCTTATCGGGATTAACTGAAAGGGGTGTGCGCCCCAGTCAGTGGGTTAAGAGGCGTCTTTCTTGGGTTGCATCACGCCGCCCTTGCCGTCGCGATGGCCTTGTTTGCCGCCTTTTCCAGAACGCATGGCTTTTTCGTCAAACACCTTTTGCTGCTCAGGCGTGAGTGCGGCATAGAAGGTCTTGGTGGCGTCAGCACGCTTGTCCATCTCCAAGCTCATCACCGCGTGGTGTTCTGTGCGCATCGCTTTCATCTTGTCGATGCGCTCAGGCGTGGTCAGCTTGGCCATGTCTTCGCGGGTAGGGCGCTTGGTCATGCTGTCGGCGGGAGGCGTCATGGCGGTGGTGAACGTGGTCCACGCGGCTTCTTGCGTTGCCGTGATCTTCAAGGCCGCTTTCAACTCTGCCTGGTGTTGCGCCATGCGGGTTTTCATCTTTTCAGAGCTCATTTTCCCCATGCGGCCTTCGCCGTCATGCATGCTGTGCATGCCATGGCCCATCATGCCACCCTCATCTCGACCATGATTTCCACTCGCAAAAGTGGAGAACCCAGCTGCTGCCAACAAAGCGGCGACCAAAACAGGCTTAAACATCGATTTCATATTCATTTCCTTCCGTTAGGACTGACGCTCCGAACTGGCATCAGCTTGGGGACAAGTGTGCGCGGCCTGTGTATCGGGGGGATGACGCGCCGTGAAGGCTTTGTAAAGTTGCGTCAATTTTTGCGGCAAGCATTTGATGGGATGATTGCACGCTCTGAAGTAGCAGCAACGAATAGAAGGGTTCCATGTTCAAGAACGTGATCGTGTATCGAATCGGGCCAGATTGGTCCGCCACCGTGGCGCAAATCGAGGCCAGCCTGGACGCTGAACGCTTCGTCCCCTGCGGCGCCTCGCAGGAAAAGTCCGTGGGCTGGATTGAGCCCCGTGGCGAGGCCCACGGCCCCTTGGCCGAGTCGGTCGGGGGTCAGGTGATTTTGCGGCTGATGCTGGAGACCCGCTCCCTGCCCGGCACCGTCATCACCAAAAAGGCCAAGGAGCGGGCCGCCCAGATTGAGACCACCACCGGGCGCAAGCCGGGTAAAAAAGAGCTGCGCGACATCAAGGAAGACATCAAACTGGAATTGATGCCGCTGGCCTTTACCAAAGAATCATCCACGCTGGTCTGGATTGACCCCGAAGCCCGCCTGTTGGTGCTGGGTGCCGGAAGCCAGGCCCGTGCGGACGAAGTGGTGACTCTGCTGGTCAAGGCCATGGCCGGGTTTGCCGTGACGCTGATCAACACCCATGTGTCGCCCACTGCCGCCATGTCGGAGTGGTTAATCTCAAAGGAGGCGCCGGCCGGCTTCACCGTGGATCAGGAGTGCGAACTCAAAGCAGCCGACGAGACCAAGGCGGTGGTGCGTTATGCCCGCCACCCCTTGGACACGGAAGAGGTCAAACAGTACGTGGAAGCAGGCAAACTGCCGACCCGCTTGGCGATGACTTGGGACGACCGCGTCTCCTTTATGCTGACGGAGGGCATGCAGGTCAAGAAGATCTCTTTCCTGGACGTGGTATTTGAAGGCAATAAGGTCGGCAAAGACGACGGTTTCGACGCCGATGTGGCCATTGCCACCGGCGAACTGAGCAAAATGATTCCTGACCTGTTCGAAGCGCTGGGCGGCGAAGTGGCGCTGGGCCAAATCGCAGCGCTGTAAGACACCGACCTCCGCATGAGGTCATTAAAACCCCGAATTCAAAGGGGTTTTAATTGTCCGTCACTAGACGACCGGTCTATTTCAAACATAATTCAAACCATGGTTATCGAACAATTCAGCGCTAAGCACCACATCCTCGATTGCGGCGAGCGTCTGATTGCGAACAAAGGGTTTGTCGGCGTTGGTTTGTCCGAGATTCTGAGCACCGCGAGTGTGCCCAAGGGTTCGTTCTATCACTACTTCAGCTCCAAAGAGCGTTTTGGCGAAGAGTTGCTCAGCCGCTATATGGAGGGCTACTTGGCCCGACTCGATAGCTTGCTCAGCGATGACGGCACCCCGGCCCGTGATCGCTTGATGCGCTACTGGGCACTCTGGAATGTCCAGCAGTGCGGCATTGCAGCTGACGGCAGTCCAATTGAGGCCAGCCCCAAGTGCCTGATTGTCAAACTCAGCGCCGAGGTGTCTGACATTTCTGAGGCCATGCGCCTGACCCTGCGTGACGGCACCGACCGCGTGGTGCAACGCATTGCCCAATGCCTGGATGAAGCCCGCGCCGATGGCTCGGTCGCCCCCACGATGGTGGCCACCGACACGGCGCTGACGCTGTACGAGATGTGGTTGGGTGCCAGTTTGCTGGCCAAACTGCGCCGCGACAGCAGCCCCTTTGACCATGCGCTGCGCAGCACCGACGCTTTGCTAGGCCCCCGCTCCTAAAGCAGGGGAATTCTTTCTGATTCACCACCTTTTTCCTAGTTGACCGGTCTATTTTTAACCGTTTCGTTTTTGCTGTTTATTTACCCCAAGGACCCCCATGCTGAATTTTGATTTCCACAACCCGACCAAGATCATTTTTGGCAAGGGTCGCATTGCCGATATCGCCAAGTTGGTGCCAGTTGACGCCAAGGTGCTGATCCTGGTCGGCGGCGCTAGTGCTGAAAAAACAGGCACATTGGCCGAAGTACGCCAAGCACTGGGCGAGCGCTCACACGCCACCTTCAGCGGCATTGAGCCCAACCCCAGCTTTGACAATGCCATGGACGCCGTCAAACAAGTACGCGAAGGCGGCTTTACCTTCTTGTTGGCCGTGGGTGGCGGCTCCGTCATTGATGCTACAAAATTCATAGCTTCTGCCGCACTGTTTGAGGGCGATCCCTGGGAAATCTTGATGAGTTGGGGTGGCAAGGTCACCCAGGCCTTGCCGTTTGGCACCGTGCTCACCTTGCCCGCCACCGGTTCTGAAATGAACAACGGTGGCGTGATCACCCGCCGCGACATTGCTGCCAAGCGCCCGTTCCGCAGCGACAAGGTGTTTCCCTTGTTCTCGGTGCTGGACCCCACCAAGACCTACACCCTACCGATGTCACAAATTGCCAATGGCGTGGTCGATGCCTTTGTTCACACCATTGAGCAATACCTGACCTACCCGGCGAATGCGCCCGTGCAGGACCGGTTTGCCGAGGGTTTGCTGCAAACGCTGACCGAAGTGGGCCCGCGCTTGCTGAACGCTACCGAACCTGTTTATGACGACCGCGCCAGCCTCATGTGGACCGCCACGCTGGCCCTGAATGGCCTGATTGGCGCCGGCGTGCCGCAAGACTGGGCCACCCACATGATTGGCCACGAGCTGACCGCCCTGCACAACATTGACCACGCCCGTACACTGGCCATCGTGCTGCCTTCTCTGCTGCAAGAGCGCCGTGTGCAAAAACACGAGAAACTGCTGCAGTACGGCGCGCGGGTGTGGGGCATCACCACGGGTACGGAAGAAGAGCGCGTCACGGCCGCCATTGAAAAAACCCGCGCCTTCTTTGAGCAAATGGGCATTCCCACCCATCTGAAGGACTACGGCCTGGGCGCCCCGGACATCGACACCGTGATCCGCCAGTTGGAAGAGCACGGCATGACCCAACTCGGCGAGCAGCGCGAGATCACTCCAGCCATCAGCCGCCGCATTCTCGAAGCCGCGCTCTAAGCCGACTTCTCCCTCAACCCTATTTCAGGACATTCCACCATGACCCAATCCACCACCCAAAACCGCCAGATTCAACTGACCTCCCGCCCCGTGGGCGCGCCCACAGCGGCCAACTTTCACCTGGCCCAAACGGCTGTTCCCACCGTGGGCCCTGGCCAAGTGCTGCTGCGCACCGTGTACCTCTCACTGGACCCGTATATGCGCGGCCGCATGAGCGATGCCGCCAGCTACGCCGCCTCCGTGGCGTTGGGCGAACCCATGGTGGGCGCCACCGTGTGCAAAGTAGAAAGCAGCCAGAACGAGAAATTCGCCGAGGGCGACTGGGTGCTGGCTTACACCGGCTGGCAAGACTTTGCCGTATCTGATGGCACCGGCCTGACCAAGCTCGACCCCAAAATGGGCCCGGCGTCCTACGCCCTGGGCGTGATGGGTATGCCCGGCTTCACCGCCTACATGGGCTTGCTCGACATTGGCGCACCCAAAGCAGGTGACACCGTGGTGGTGGCCGCTGCAACCGGTGCCGTCGGCTCCGTGGTCGGCCAGATCGCCAAGCTCAAAGGCTGCCGCGTGGTCGGCATTGCCGGCGGTGCGGAGAAGTGCCGCTCTGCCGTCGAAGACCTCGGTTTTGATGCCTGCATCGACCACCACAGCGACGACCTGGCGGCGCAACTGGCAGCGGCCTGTCCAAAGGGCATTGACGTGTATTTTGAGAATGTCGGTGGCAAGGTGTTTGACGCCGTGCTGCCCTTGCTCAACACCGGCGCCCGCGTACCCGTGTGCGGCCTCATTGCCCATTACAACGCCACCGAACTGCCGTCCGGCCCGGACCGCACGCCCGTGCTCACGCGCACCCTGCTGACCAAACGCATTCGCATGCAAGGTTTCATCATTTTTGACGACTACGGTCACCGCTACCCTGAATTCGCCAAGGACATGGGGCAATGGCTGGCAACGGGCCAGATCAAGTTCCGCGAAGACATCGTCGACGGCCTGGAAAACGCACCGCAAGCCTTTATGGGCCTGCTGGAAGGCAAAAACTTCGGCAAGCTGATTGTTCGCGTCGCCAAAGACTGACCTCCATTCAACCCCAAGCACTGACAAGGATTTCACATGAAAAAAGTACTGATCGTTTTGACCTCCCACGACCAACTGGGCAACACCGACGCCAAGACCGGCTTCTGGCTGGAAGAGTTTGCCGCGCCCTACTACGCGCTCAAAGATGCCGGCGTGGCTCTGACACTGGCCTCACCTTTGGGTGGCCAGCCACCCATCGACCCCAAGAGCGATGACCCTGCGTCCCAGACCGAGGGCACCGTTCGCTTCAAGGCCGATGCGCCCGCCCAGGCCTTGTTGGCCAGCACGCTCAAATTGAAAGACGTATCGGCTGCTGACTTTGACGCCGTGTTTTACCCCGGTGGCCACGGCCCTCTGTGGGATTTGGCCGAAGATGCTACCTCCATCGCCCTGATCGAAACCATGCTGAAGGCCGGCAAGCCTGTGGCTGCGG
>JBBKVN010000406.1:0-8966 GCA_037968455.1 Rhodoferax sp. | reverse complement strand
TGGTGGACCGGATCGAGGCAGCACTTCGGCGCCACCACATTCAACCGGGTCGATTTACGTGCGAAATCACTGAATCGGTGGCCATGGAGGACACCCGGGTCACGCAGCGAACCTTCGACAAGATGCGCCAGGCAGGGTTTCACGTGTCCATTGACGACTTTGGTACCGGTTATTCCAGTCTGGGCACGCTACGCAAGTTGCCCGCTGCAGAACTGAAAATCGACCGGACCTTTGTTTCGGATCTTGAGGAAAGTGAAGACGCTCGCTCTATCGTCAAGTCGATTGTTGACATGGCCAGGGCGTTGGGTTTGCGTGTGGTGGCCGAAGGGGTGGAGACTGTCGGTCAGCGCGAATTGCTAATCGCCATGGGGTGTGACGAATTGCAGGGCTTTTTGTTTTCTTTGCCGATTCCGGCGCGAGAGCTAGAACGTCTGGCCCTGGACGACAGTGGCGAAGACGAAGTGGAGTTTCGCCCGTCCCTGTACGCGCCGTCCTTGTACGCGGCGCCTTGGTCGTCAGAGCCTGTTAGTGGCTACCAGGGCCTTCCTGACTCTGACGAAACCGTCCGCTGATGCGGCAAGTGAGTTGGGGGTGGGCTCACTGAACGGGAAGCGCAATCGAGCGTTTGACTTCTTTCAGTGAAAAGCTGGTTGAAATTTCTCTGACCCCCGGCAGGCCCCGAATGTTGCTTCGGACAAATTCGGCAAATGACTCCAGGTCTTGCGCCACCAGTTCCAGTTGATAGTCATAGCGACCCGACAGATTGTGGCAAGCCAGCACTTGAGGGAGGGCGACCACTTCTCGTTCAAATGCCGCTGCCATATCAGGCGTGTGATCGTGCATTGCCAAGTGCACAAATCCCAACACGCCATAACCCAATAGTTTTCGGTCTAGCCGGGCGTGATAGCCGGCGATGACTCCGCATTCCTCCATGTGACGCACACGGCGCCAGCAGGGCGACTGGGACAGCGACACACGTTCGGCCAGTTCACCAATCGTGGTTCGCCCATCTTTTTGCAGCGCATCCAGCAATTGGCGGTCGGTGTTGTCGAGCTTGAAATCTTCTTTTGGCATGATTTGCCTTTTATTACGTCTAGTTGGGTTAATTATTCTTATTGGTGTGAATATAACTGCAAAATTAAGCAGAATATTTGCCAGATTAAGGCTCAGAATTCCTCTTCATAAGACCAAGAGGGCAAAGTCTTTGGGAGACGCAGGCCGGGTCACACCAAAAGCGCACTAGCAGCTGCCGCGCCGCGCGTGGACGCAATGGCGTGTGTGAGACCGCTGTGGCTCACCCTTTCAACAATGACAA
The DNA here is from genome assembly GCA_037968455.1 of Rhodoferax sp. GTDB lineage: Bacteria > Pseudomonadota > Gammaproteobacteria > Burkholderiales > Burkholderiaceae_C > Rhodoferax. The sequence continues at coordinate 7,651 of JBBKVN010000406.1, read as the reverse complement.
CGAGATCATTTCATGACCACTTCAAAATCACCCGCCAATGGGTTCAGCACACGAGCCATTCACTTTGGATACAACCCGGCTGAGAACAAGGGTGCGCTGGTACCTCCCATTTACACGTCTTCGACTTACTCTTTCCCCGATGTGGCCTATGGCTCGCGCTGCTTCGCCGGGGAAGAATCTGGCTACTTTTACACCCGCATTGCCAACCCGACGCTGGCTTTGCTAGAAGGCCGCCTCGCCAGCCTGGAAGACGGTGCAGGTGCCGTGGTGTTCGGGTCTGGCATGGGTGCCATCACGGCGACCCTGTGGTCCATGCTGGAACAGGGCGATGAGGTACTGGCTGACATGACGCTCTACGGTTGCACGTACGCGTTTCTGAATCACGGACTGACCCGTTTTGGCGTCACCGTTCGCCATGTCGACATGACCGATCCGGCTAATGTGGCCGCCGCCATGGGGCCCAAAACGCGCGTGGTTTACTTTGAGACCCCGGCCAACCCCAATATGCGCCTGGTGGACATTGAAGCCGTCGTCGCCATTGCACATGCAGGCGGCGCAAAAGTGGTGGTAGACAACACCTATTGCACGCCCTATTTGCAGCAGCCATTGTTGTTGGGCGCTGATGTAAGTGTGCACTCCATGACCAAGTACCTCGGGGGGCACGGTGACCTGACTGCCGGTGCAGCCATTTTTGCCGATGCCGAGTTGGCTTTGAAGGTGCGTCTATCTGGCCTAAAGGACATGACAGGTGCCGTGATGTCGGCACAGGACGCCCATTTGGTGATGCGGGGGCTCAAGACCCTGACTTTGCGAATGGACCGGCACTGCCAGAGCGCTCAAGTAGTGGCCGAGATGCTGGAGCGGCACGGCAGCACCACGGTGGTGCATTTTCCCGGGCTGCCAAGTTTTCCGCAGCATGCGTTGGCGAAGCGTCAGATGCGTCAATTTGGCGGCATGGTCGCGTTTGAACTGAATGGCGGACTGGAGGCCGGAATTCGCTTTATGAACGCCTTGAAACTGGTGACGCGCGCAGTCAGTTTGGGCGATGCAGAAACACTGGCCCAGCATCCCGCCAGCATGACGCACTCTACCTACACACCCGAAGAACGGGCAGCGTCGGGTATTCCTGAGGGCTTGGTTCGCCTGTCCATTGGGTTGGAAGACATTGAAGATATCTTGGCTGACCTACGGCAGGCTTTGGATCACGTGGCTGCTTAACCACCCGCCGAAAGCCGTTCCGGCTTGCGGCGCAGAAGCGTACCGCTGCATTGGAGGAAGGTCGGCAGGGTGAGCGAAAACGCCAGTCCGCCTTGGGCGCGGGGAGGCTGGCCGCCAGTAGATTTCGATTGCTATCAATTTCGGAGCTAAAGCCGCATGAAAGACGAGGCGATGGCGTTGAATGGTCATTTGGAATCTCCTCGTTGCTCTTGCCGTCCCTCTGAGTATTCAATCCAGTATGGAGCCCCACCATGTCATCAGCTCACTCAGGTCGAGTAGTCTGCGTCGCGATCTTTGGGCGGAAATTAAGCGTCATCCCGGTATGTCCTGACTGCTCGGGAGCGCCAGTTGCTGCTTAGGCAAAACTTCCATCTGAAAAAAACGAGGACCAAACCTTCTATTAGCGTGACTTATTGAGAGTGGCAATAAGTGATGGATGAGGGTAAACCCACGGCTTGACGACTGCTTGGGAGGACCCCCCTTCGATACAATCCCGTCCACTCAATTGCCGGCGCTTTGACGTTGGCAAAGTTATTGCTTGAATCCTGGTAGAGCCCACACGGTCAAACCAACTGTCATCATTCAGGCGATGGGTGGATTGATCAAAAATCGGAGAAGTTTATGGATATTTTTTTACAGCAGATCATCAATGGTCTGGTGTTGGGCAGCATGTATGCCCTTGTCGCCTTGGGCTACACCATGGTGTACGGCATCATTGGCCTTATCAACTTTGCCCACGGTGAGGTTTTGATGATTGGGGCCTTGACCAGTTGGAGCATCATTGGCCTCATGCAAGATGCCATGCCCGGGATTCCGACCTGGCTGGTTCTCCTGATCTCCCTGGTCATTGCTTGCGTGGTGGCTGCCACGTTGAACTTTGTGATCGAGAAGTTGGCCTATCGGCCATTGCGGAACAGTCCACGACTGGCCCCGCTGATCACGGCCATTGGTATGTCAATCTTCTTGCAAGCCGTGGCAATGGTTATTTGGAAACCTAACTACAAGTCGTTCCCGTCTATGTTGCCGACCACGCCCTTTGAAATCGGTGGTGCGGTGATTTCACCGACGCAGGTGCTGATTCTGAGTTTGACTGTTGTGTCACTGGCTGCGCTGATGTGGTTGGTTCACTTCACCAAGTTGGGCCGCTCGATGCGGGCCACAGCCGAAAACCCCCGCGTTGCAGCCCTGATGGGCGTGAAGCCTGATCGCGTGATTTCCGCGACATTTCTGATTGGCGCTGTGCTGGCCGCGATTGCTGGTGTGATGTGGGCTGCCAACTATGGTGTGGCCCACCACACCATGGGCTTCTTGCCAGGTCTGAAGGCCTTTACTGCTGCCGTTCTGGGGGGCATTGGCAACCTCGGTGGTGCGGTGGTCGGCGGTATTTTGCTGGGCTTGATCGAGTCATTGGGCGCAGGCTACATCGGTGACCTGACCGGCGGTGTGCTGGGTAGCCACTACTCGGACATCTTTGCGTTCATCGTGTTGATCATTGTGCTGACGCTGCGTCCCTCGGGACTGCTGGGTGAGCGAGTGGCGGATCGCGCCTAAAGGAACTTCATCATGACTCAACAAAAGAAAATCTTCACGTTCTTGATCGCCGGGATCGGCTTGCTGGTCCTGCCACTGCTTCTCCAAGGATTCGGGCATGCTTGGGTTCGCATCGCCGACATGGCGCTGCTCTATGTGTTGTTGGCTCTGGGCCTGAATATTGTGGTTGGCTACGCCGGTTTGCTGGACTTGGGCTATGTGGCGTTCTTCGCTATCGGTGCCTATATGTATGCACTACTGGGCTCGCCTCACCTGATTGAGGCGTTTCCCGCTATCGCCGCCATGTTCCCCGAAGGAATGCACATGCCGATCTGGATCGTGATTCCAGCTGCGGCGGTTTTGGCCGGTATTTTCGGCATCTTGCTGGGCGCGCCAACTTTGCGTTTGCGTGGTGACTATCTGGCGATTGTGACCCTGGGTTTTGGCGAAATTATTCGAGTGTTCCTGAATAACCTGGACCACCCAGTCAACATCACCAATGGCCCAAAAGGATTGGGAACCATCGATTCCTTCCATATTTTTGGCATGGATTTTGGGCAAAGCCTGACCTTGTTCGGCTTTGAAGTCGCTTCGGTTTCCCTTTACTACTACCTGTTTTTGTCCTTGGCGATTTTGAGCGTCATCATTTCGCATCGTTTGCAGTTGTCCCGCGTGGGTCGCGCCTGGATGGCGATTCGCGAAGACGAAATTGCAGCGAAGGCCATGGGCATCAACACTCGCAACTTAAAGCTTCTGGCCTTCGGTATGGGTGCCACCTTTGGTGGTGTGTCAGGCGCCATGTTTGCCTCTTTCCAGGGCTTTGTGTCACCTGAGTCCTTTAGTCTGATGGAGTCCATCATGATTGTGGCCATGGTGGTTCTGGGCGGCATCGGGCATTTGCCCGGCGTGATTCTGGGAGCTGTCTTGCTGGCGTCATTGCCAGAGGTGTTGCGCTACGTGGCCGGCCCTCTGCAATCCATGACCGACGGCCGCTTGGATGCTTCTATCCTGCGTCAGTTGCTGATTGGCTTGGCCATGATCAGCGTGATGTTGCTGCGTCCTCGTGGCTTGTGGCCTGCGCCAGAGCATGGCAAGTCCCTGCAGAACACAAAGTAGTGACAACAAGCAGAGCAGACCGCGACCTCAAGAGCTCTCGGACTGTTCTCAACAAAATGGAATGATAAGAACATGACAGACACAGTACTCAACGTTGCCGGCGTCTCCAAACGCTTCGGCGGCCTGCAGGCCCTGAGCGATGTAGGCATCAAAATCGAGCGTGGTCAGGTCTATGGCCTGATTGGCCCGAACGGCGCTGGAAAAACCACTTTTTTCAATGTCTTGACTGGCCTTTATACGCCTGACAGTGGCAGCTTTATGCTGGCGGGCAAAACCTACAAGCCCACCGCCGTTCATGAAGTGGCAAAGGCAGGCATCGCCCGCACCTTTCAGAACATCCGGCTGTTTGCGGAAATGACAGCTTTAGAAAACGTGATGGTGGGTCGGCACATTCGCACCGGATCAGGCTTGCTGGGTGCTATCTTTCGCACCAAAAGCTTCAAAAAAGAAGAGTACGAAATCACCGAGCGAGCCATGGAATTGCTCGACTATGTGGGCATTGCCCACTTGGCAGATTTCAAGTCGCGTACCCTGAGCTACGGTGACCAGCGCCGTCTCGAGATTGCCCGTGCCTTGGCAACCGACCCCCAGTTGATTGCTCTGGACGAGCCCGCTGCCGGCATGAATGCCACCGAAAAAGTGATGTTGCGCGAGCTGATCGACAAGATCCGGAACGACAATCGCACAATTTTGCTCATCGAGCACGATGTCAAGTTGGTGATGGGTTTGTGTGACCGAGTGACGGTGTTGGACTACGGCAAGCAAATTGCCGAGGGCACGCCAGCGGACGTTCAGAAGAATGAAAAAGTGATTGAAGCCTATCTAGGCACGAGTGGGCACTGATATGACAAAAACTCTACTTAAAGTTTCCGGTCTCAAGGTCGCGTATGGCGGCATTCAGGCGGTCAAAGGCGTTGATTTTGAAGTTCGCGAGGGTGAGCTGGTTTCGCTGATTGGCTCCAATGGCGCTGGAAAAACCACCACCATGAAAGCCATCACGGGCTCTTTGCCGCTGAATGAAGGCGACATCGAGTATTTGGGAAAAAGCATTCGAGGCCAGGGGCCCTGGGATCTCGTGAAGCAGGGCCTCGCGATGGTGCCGGAAGGACGCGGTGTATTTACCCGGATGTCGATTCTGGAAAACCTGCACATGGGCGCCTATATTCGGGACGACAAGCCTGAAATTTTGGCTGATATCGACAAGGTATTTACCATTTTTCCACGCTTGAAAGAACGTCGCGATCAGTTGGCCGGCACCATGTCGGGCGGTGAACAGCAGATGTTGGCCATGGGGCGTGCGCTCATGAGTCGTCCTAAAGTGCTGTTGCTGGACGAGCCATCAATGGGACTGTCGCCCATCATGGTCGACAAGATTTTTGAGGTTGTGCAAGACGTTTACGCACAAGGCGTCACTGTCTTGCTGGTTGAGCAGAATGCCAGCCGTGCCCTTGCTATCGCCAATCGTGGCTACGTGATGGACTCTGGATTGATCACAATGACCGGCAATGGCAAAGACATGCTGAACGATCCACAAGTTCGTGCTGCGTACCTCGGCGAGTAAGGTTTTTTAGCCGGCTCTGCAGGGGCTGCGAGCCAAGAGGTTTGCTCCTGCAAATGACAAAAGCCTCGGCGATTTCACCGGGGCTTTTGTGCGTCTGGATGGTGCTGATTCAGTTGCCGCGTCTGGCCCTGACTCGCTATGATGACCCATCAAAGTAGTTGCAGGGAGCGATGACGATGAGCATTTGGCTGACCAGGTTTCACGTGCACGGCAAGAGGTTCTTGTCGAAGGCCTTTCTGTTGCCTTGTCTGAGTTTCGTGGCCATCCCAGCCCTGGGCGCCGACTATTTCTACACAGTCAAGCCCGGCGACCATCCCTGGAACCTCGCTGAACGGTTTTTGACGCGTCCCGAGATGGGGCTTCAGTTGCGGGCGATCAACAAAATACCGGACGACCGCCGCATTCAGCCTGGCGTGAAACTGCGAATTCCGATGGCCTGGTTGAAGCTCACTCCGGTGCAAGTGAAAGTGCTGGCCGTTTCCGGGAGCGCCACTGCAGTCGCGGGCGGCACCGCCAGTGCGTTGGTGCAGGGCATGCTGTTAACGCCGCCATTGACGTTGTTGACTGGGGATCTTGGCAGTGTGAGTTTGCTGTTTGCGGATGGATCCCGGGTGCTGATGCGGGCCAGATCCGAGGTTCAGATCAAGCAAGCGCACCAGCAAGCCATGAACCGGGTCAATCTGGTGGAACTGGTTTTGTCCAAGGGCAGTCTGGAGAGCCAGATCATTCCAATGGGCGACTCTGGCGGCCGGTTTGAGATTCGCACACCCGCTGCCGTGGCTGCGGTGAGAGGCACAGAATTTCGGGTGACCGCAGAGGACGGCGAGGCACGGACAGAGGTGTTGAGCGGCCGCGTGAGTGTCGCCAATCTGGTCGGTGAGGTGTTGGCGCAAGGCGGCCAAGGCAGTGTGGCGCGGGGCAACGGTTTGCCGCCAGACGAGCCGGTTCGCTTGCTGGCAGCTCCCAATTTGTCAGGGCTGAGCAATCGTGTTGAGCGTTTGCCCCTTGACTTGCCTTTTGAAGCGCTTGCCGGTGCGACGGGCTACCGAACCCAGATCGCGCCCACTGCGGCCTTTGACAGTCTGCTGTCAGATGAAATAGACACCGTGCCCCGGGTGCGTTCCCGAGACATTGAGGACGGCACCTATGTGATTCGGGTGCGAGGCGTTGACGCACAGGGCCTGGAAGGGTGGTCGGCACAACACTCACTGACCCTGCACGCCCGACCCGAGCCCCCGTTATTGATGGCGCCTGCGCCAGAAGCCGTACTGGTATCCAGTTGGCCCACCTTTCGGTGGACGCTGGCTGATCCGAATTGGCACTATCGCCTGCAAGTGATGGCTGGCGATAGCATGACGGCCGTCGTAGATCAGACTGTTCGCAGCGGAGAGCAGCCAGTTGCCGCTCAGGATTTGGCGCCGGGTCACTACCGGTGGCGAGTCGCCGCCATTCAACCCGGCAAGGGGCAAGGGCCATGGGGTGATATGCAGGGATTTCGACGGGTGCTTCCTGGCCCTGGCGTGGAAGCACCTCAGTCAGTAGATGGCCTCTTGGTGCTTCGCTGGGCGAATCAAGAGTCGGGCGAAACCTACCATTTGCAACTTGCAAAAGCGTCCGACTTTCTTACTCCGTTGGTCGACGTCAAGGTCGATCAGCCTCAGCACTCACTCAAAGACCTTGTGCCCGGGGCCTACTATGTTCGGGTTCGAACCATTGGCGCTGATGGCTTCACCGGTCTCTGGGGCGCTGTTCAGACGTTTGAGGTCGTTGAGCCTGAAGCGTCGCGTTGGCCATTGCTACTTCTATTGATTCCATTGCTAGGGTAGCGGTCATGCAAGCCCTGATGTCTGACACTCAGTCAAGCATGACGGCCATCAAGGCCGGGATCAGAGGTTGGGCGCGGCGATCGGCGGGGTGGTTGGCCGGCGTGATCACTCTGGTGTTTCTGGTGGTGTGGCCGCCCTCGCTGGTACAGCGTTTGAATCTGCTGGCCTATGACCTGCTGGCACCCGCGCAGACGGTGTCCAGTGATGCGCCTTTTGTTATTGCCATTGACGACGCCAGCTTGGCTGAACTCGGGCGCTGGCCTTGGCCCCGGGATCGTTATGTGGCATTGATCGATCAACTGGGTCAAGCGGGGGCCGCTGCAATCGGACTGGATGTCTTGTTTTCAGAACCCGATCAGGCCCATCCAGAGGGTGATGCGGCCCTGGCGGCTGCGCTGGC
>JBBKVN010000405.1:0-4167 GCA_037968455.1 Rhodoferax sp. | reverse complement strand
GGGGCATGTTGGACAGGTAGTACAGACGAATGCTGCTATCGCGCGCGCGCAGTGCCCGCAGTTTGGCCAGCAGCGCCACCGTGTCGGGCAAGGCGGTCAAATAGTCGCCAATGCCCGTTACCAGAGATGCCACGGCGGGTCCGGGCAAACCCAAGCGCTCGCCGGTGCGGGCAATCACGCTGTCCATGGGCAAGGTGCCCCGGTCAAAACTCATCCAGTCGGCGTGGTGGAAGAAGTCCCCCGCCAAGGCCTTGGCCTGCTCGGGTGAAGCGGCCTCGTGTGGGAAGTGCTGGCGCAGCAGGTCTTGCGGCTGCCATTGCACCAACACCGCCCCCAGGTCAAAGACGAGGTTCAGTGCCAAGCTCAATCGCGCAGGCGTTGGAGCAAACCGCTGGTGGAGCCGTCCACCCCGCTCACATCACCGCTGAGCAAGCGTGCCTCCACCTCTTTGGCCAGCACTTTACCCAGCTCCACGCCCCACTGGTCGAAGCTGTTGATGCCCCACAAGGCGCCGCTCACAAACACGCGGTGTTCCTGCAAGGCAATCAGCGCGCCCAAACTGGCCGGCGTCAATTCTTCCAGTAGTAAGAACGTGCTCGGGCGGTTGCCAGGGAAGTGCTTGTGGCCACTTGCGTCCACTTTGCCGACCATCAAGGCCTGCGCCTGCGCCACCACATTGGCCAGCAGCAGGTTGTGGTGCCCCGGCAAGTCATGTTTGGGCGACTTCACGGCCACAAACTCGACCGGAACCACCTCGGTGCCCTGGTGCAGCATCTGAAAATAGGCATGCTGGCCATTGGTGCCCGACTCGCCCCAGAGCACCGGTGAGGTATTGAACGGCAAAGCTTCTCCGGTCGCGTCGACGCGCTTGCCATTGCTTTCCATCTCCAACTGCTGCAAGTAGGCCGGCACACGGCGCAAGGCGCTGTGATACGGCGCAATGCTGCGGCTGGTGAAGCCATGAAAGTTGCGGTACCAAACATCCAGCAGACCCAGACGAACTGGCAGATTTTGCGCCAGCGGCGTGGTGCGGAAGTGCTCGTCCATGGCATGGGCGCCGCCCAAAAACTCCCGGAACCCTTCGGCGCCGATGGCAATCGCCAGCGGCAGGCCGATGGCCGACCACATGGAATAGCGTCCGCCCACCCAATCCCAAAACCCAAAGGTGGTGCTGATGCCAAAGGCATTGGCCGCCGGCACGTTGGTGGTCAGCGCGGCAAAGTGGCGCGCGATGTCCGTGCCGCCGTTCGCCTCAAACCAGGCCTTGGCCGACAAGGCGTTGGTCATGGTCTCAATGGTGGTGAAGGTTTTGCTGGCCACCAGAAACAAGGTGCTCTCGGGCTTGACCCGCTTCAACACCGCGGCGAGTTCATGGCCGTCCACATTGGAGACAAAGTGAAAGCGTTTGCCGGGCATCACATAGTCGGCCATCGCCAGCACGGCCATTTGCGGGCCCAGATCCGAGCCACCGATGCCAATGTTGACCACATCGGTGATGGCAGCGTCTGCCCGCACACTTTCGGCATACGCCAACATTTGGTCCAGCGTGCTGTGAACCATGGCCAGCTCGGTCGACAAACCCTGCAGCGCTTCGTTTTTAGGAGCAGCTTGCGCAGCATCTGCTTGGGCTAAAGCCGGATTTCTCAACAACCAATGCATCACCGCGCGTTGCTCGGTGTTGTTGATGGCCTCACCCGCAAACATGGCGTCGCGGTGTGCTGCCACGCCGGACTGTTCGGCCAAGTCCAGCAGCAAGGCCTGCGTGGCCTCGTCGATCAGGTTTTTGGACAAGTCCGCAAACACATGGGGGGCATTTTGACTAAAGCGCGTGAAGCGATCCGGGTCAGCCGCAAAGGCGGTGCGCGCATCAAACGCGTGGCCGGTGGCATCAAAAGCAGATTGCAAGGCGCCCCAGGCGGGCGTGCGGTCACAGCGGGTACGGGTCATGATCAGGCAGCCTGTAAAAGTTGATCGAGTTTGACGGCGTCCGCACAGAACGCGCGAATGCCCTCAGAAAGCTTCTCGGTCGCCATCGCGTCTTCGTTCAGGGCGAAGCGGAAGGTGGCCACGTCGTAGCTGATGGGGGCCAAGTCCAGCGCTTGGGCCGTTTTGGCGTCCAGCGCGGCGGCCAAGGGGGTTTCCGTTGCGGCCAAAGTGGCCAACAAATCGGGGCTGATGGTCAGCAGGTCGCAACCGGCCAGCGCCGTGATTTGGCCGACATTGCGAAAACTCGCGCCCATCACCTCGGTGGCAATGCCGAACTTCTTGTAGTAGTTGTAGATCTGCTTCACAGACTTCACGCCGGGGTCATTGGCGTTGGCGTTGTCGGCTTCCACCCAAGCGGCACCGGCTGATTTTTTGTACCAGTCGTAAATACGGCCAACAAACGGGGAAATCAGCTGCACCTTGGCTTGGCCACAGGCCACCGCCTGGCAGAACGAGAACAACAGCGTCAGGTTGGTGTGAATGCCGCGTTGCTCCAGCACTTTGGCGGCTTCAATTCCTTCCCAGGTCGCTGCGACTTTGATCAGCACCCGGTTGGTGTCCACACCTTGCGCTTTGTAAAGTGCAATCAGGCGCTCGCCTCGGGCCACGCTGGCGGTGGTGTCAAAACTCAAGCGCGCATCCACTTCGGTGGACACCCGGCCGGGCACGATGGACAAAATCTCGCAACCAAAGCGCACCAGCAGGTGGTCCATGATCTCGTCCAGCGGCAGACCGCGGTGTTTGGCCACGGTGTCGGCCAGCAACAACTGGTAATCCGGCTTTTGCACCGCCTTGAGAATCAGGGACGGATTGGTCGTCGCGTCCTGAGGCTTGAAGGCGTCAAGCTGTTTGAAATCGCCGGTGTCTGCGACCACGGTGGTGAATTGTTTGAGTGTGTCAAGTTGGTTCATGAGTTCATAAAGCAGGTTGAAAAAAACATATCGGTGGCGGACTTGAATTATCAATGAAACAAAGTTACATTACAACGTCTTCTTTTTGGTAACTACAAATCATGAGCTTCGACCTCGTACTGTTTGGCGGCACCGGCGACCTGACTTGGCGCAAATTGATGCCCGCCCTTTTCCAAGCCTTCCGGCATGGCACTTTGCCCGCTGAGGGTCGCATCATTGGCGTGGGGCGTGACAACCTCAGCAACGAACAATACCGCGAACAAATTCACGCCCGCTTTGACCACGTTGAACTCGCCAAACGCCCCAGCGAAGAAGAGTTCAAGCGCTTTGCCGCCCTGCTCGAATTCGTGCAGATGGACCTGTCCAAGCCTGAGGATTACTCCCGGTTGGCAGCGGCTCTGGCCCAGCGCAATGCTGACACCGTCGTCATGTACGTGGCCACCGCGCCCACTTTGTTCACCACCGTGTGTGAACAACTGGCAGCCGCCGGGCTGAACACGCCGCAAACCCGCGTCGTGCTTGAGAAGCCTTTGGGCCATGACCTGGCCAGCAACCGTGCCATCAACGACACCGTAGGCAAGGTCTTTGGCGAGAAACAAGTGTTCCGCATTGACCACTACTTGGGCAAGCCAGCGGTGCAAAACCTGTTTGCGCTGCGCTTTGGCAACGCCTTGTTTGAACCCCTGTGGCGCCGCGAGCACATCGCCAACATCCAGATCACCATTGCCGAAGACCTGGGCGTTGAAAAGCGTGGCGGGTTTTATGAAACCACCGGTGCCCTGCGCGACATGGTGCAAAACCATGCCCTGCAGCTGCTCTGCGCCATTGGAATGGAGCCACCCATCAACTCCCATGCGGATGCGATTCGTGATGAAAAACTGAAAGTGTTGCGCTCGTTAAAGCCCTGGACACCCGAGACACTCTCCCAAGATGTGATCCGCGGCCAGTATTCGGCCGGCACCAGCGGTGGCGCACCCGTCGCGGCATATCGCGAAGAATCCGGCGTGGACCCCAAAAGCCACACGGAAACTTTTGTGGCGCTGCGCACCGAGATTTCCAACTGGCGCTGGGCGGGCGTGCCGTTCTATATTCGCACTGGCAAACGCCTGGCCGGGCGTGACGCACGCATTGTGATCAACTTCCGCCCCACCCCGCACGCCATTTTCAATTCGCAAATTGGCGATGCCAACCGCCTGGTGATCAACCTGCAACCCAAAGACGGGCTGGAGTTGCACCTGCTGGCGCAAGGCCAGGACAACCGCCGGGTGTC
>JBBKVN010000404.1:0-8734 GCA_037968455.1 Rhodoferax sp. | reverse complement strand
ACCCTTGAGTAATTTTGCTATGTTTTTCGTAGCTGCTTGCGTATATAAAACATGGGCTAGCAGCCAATTTGCCAATATTTTCTACAGAGGTATCGCATGAGCCACTTTCTAGATCGACTGAGCTACTTTTCAAACCCTAGAGAATCCTTCTCGGGGGACCTCGGCGTCACCACCGCCGAAGACCGCACGTGGGAAGACGCCTACCGCAACCGATGGGCGCACGACAAAATTGTGCGCAGCACACACGGTGTGAACTGCACGGGCTCATGTTCATGGAAGATTTATGTGAAAGGCGGCATCGTCACCTGGGAAACCCAGCAGACCGACTACCCGCGCACCCGCTGGGACATGCCCAACCACGAACCCCGCGGCTGCTCACGCGGTGCCAGCTACAGCTGGTATTTGTACAGCGCTAACCGCGTCAAGTACCCCATGATCCGAGCTAGGCTACTCAAGCACTGGCGTGAAGCCCGTCTCACGATGGAACCAGTGGAAGCTTGGGCGGCTGTTGTGCAGGACGACGCCAAACGACGAGACTACCAAAGCGTGCGTGGTTTGGGTGGCATGGTGCGCTCGACTTGGGATGAGGTCAATGAGCTGATCGCTGCCTCCAACGTTTACACCATCAAGCAGCACGGTGCGGACCGCATCATTGGCTTCTCGCCGATTCCTGCGATGTCGATGGTCAGCTACGCATCAGGTTCGCGCTACCTGTCGCTGATTGGTGGCGTGTGCATGAGCTTTTATGACTGGTATTGCGACCTGCCTCCGAGCAGCCCGCAGGTGTGGGGTGAGCAGACTGACGTGCCCGAGTCAGCAGACTGGTACAACTCCAGCTTCATCATTGCCTGGGGTTCGAACATACCGCAAACCCGCACGCCCGACGCCCACTTCTTCACCGAGGTGCGCTACAAGGGATGCAAAACGGTAGCCATCACGCCCGACTACTCAGAGGTTGCCAAGCTGTCTGACCTGTGGCTGCACCCCAAGCAGGGTACTGACGCAGCAGTTGCCATGGCCATGGGCCATGTGATATTGAAAGACTTCTACTTTGGCGGCAATGGGCAGCCGCGCTCAGCCTACTTTGACGACTACGCACGCCGCTACACCGATCTGCCCATGCTGGTGATGCTCAAAGAGCACACTTTGGAAAACGGCAACACTTGCTTGGTGCCTGATCGCTATGTGCGCGCGAGTGACTTTGCCGATCAGCTGGGCCAAGATAACAACCCGGACTGGAAGACCGTGGCGTTTGGCGCGGACGGCAAGGTCGTGACACCACAAGGCGCAATTGGTTTCCGCTGGGGTCCAGACGGGCGCGCTGACACCGGTCAGTGGAATTTGGAATCGAAAGAAGCGCGCGACGGCAATGAGGTGAAGCTCAAGCTGTCGGTGATGGAAGGTCCAGACGGCGTGGAAAACGCGGCGTCCGACAGTGCCAAAGTGGGCTTTCCGTACTTTGGTGGCATTCACCACGACCACTTCCCCAACAACGAGCAAAGCGATGTGCTGGTGCGTACCGTGCCAGTGCAGCGCATTGCCGTGGGTAGCGGCGAGGTGCTTGTTGCGACCGTATTCGATTTGCAAGTGGCGCAGTACGGCATTGCGCGCGGCTTGCCCGGTGAGTTGGCAGCGACCAGCTTTGACGACAACACTCCTTACACACCGGCTTGGCAAGAGCAAATTACCGGCGTGTCGCGCGATCAGATCATCACGGTAGCGCGCCAGTTTGGTGAGAACGCGCACAAGACCGAAGGCCGCTCCATGGTCATCATCGGCGCCGGCATGAACCACTGGTACCACAGTGACATGAACTACCGCGCCGTCATCAACATGCTGATGATGTGTGGCTGTATTGGCAAAAGCGGCGGCGGCTGGTCGCACTATGTGGGCCAAGAAAAACTGCGCCCGCAAACCGGCTGGACACCACTGGCCTTTGCGCTGGACTGGATTCGTCCACCAAGGCAAATGAACAGCACCAGCTTCTTCTACGCGCACACCAATCAGTGGCGTTACGAGAAGCTGGGCGTCGACGAGGTGTTGTCGCCGCTTGCCGACAAAAAACTATATGGCGGCAGCATGATTGACTACAACGTGCGCTCTGAGCGCATGGGCTGGCTGCCTTCAGCACCTCAATTGCAAACGCACCCCATGAAGGTGGTCAAAGACGCGCAAGCGGCTGGCATGGACGCAAAAGACTATGTCGTGAAGTCTCTGAAAGACGGCTCGCTGAAGATGAGTTGCGAAGACCCAGACCACCCTGACAACTGGCCACGCATCATGTTTGTTTGGCGCTCCAACATCATTGGCTCGTCTGGCAAGGGACATGAGTACTTCCTCAAACACCTATTGGGTACCGACAGCGGTGTGCAGGGCAAAGACCTGGGCGCAGAAGAAGGCAAGCCACAAGAGGTGGTTTGGCATGACAAAGCGCCTGAGGGCAAGCTCGACTTGTTGGTCACGCTTGATTTCCGTATGAGCACCACCTGCTTGTACTCCGACATCGTTCTGCCGACCGCCACTTGGTACGAGAAGAACGACCTCAACACCAGCGACATGCACCCGTTCATACACCCACTGTCTACCGCTGTAGACCCGGTTTGGCAGTCCAAGAGCGATTGGGAAATCTACAAGGGATTTGCCAAGAAATTCAGCGAAATGTGTGACGGCCATCTGGGCGTTGAGCATGAAATGGTGCTCACTCCCATGCAGCACGACACTCCGGGAGAGTTGGCGCAACCGTTTGACGTTAAAGACTGGAAGCGCGGTGAGTGCGAACTGATTCCTGGCAAGACCGCGCCGCAAATGCAAGTGATTGAGCGTGACTACCCGAACGTCTACAAACGCTTCACCGCAGTGGGTCCCTTGCTGAACAAGATCGGCAACGGCGGCAAAGGCATTTCGTGGAATACCGAGAAAGAAGTGACGCAACTGGGACAACTCAGCGGCTTGGTGACCGAGCCGGGTGTGACATTGGGCATGCCGCGCATTAATAGTGACATTGACGCCTGTGAAATGGTGTTGCAATTGGCGCCAGAGACCAACGGCCATGTGGCTGTGAAAGCTTGGCAGGCATTGGGCAAGCAGACTGGTCGTGACCACACTCACCTTGCGCTGCACCGCGAAGACGAGAAAATTCGTTTCCGCGACATTCAGGCGCAACCACGCAAGATCATCAGCTCGCCCACTTGGAGCGGCATTGAATCGGAAACCGTGTCGTACAACGCTGGCTACACCAACGTGCACGAATACATTCCATGGCGCACCCTCACCGGTCGCCAGCAGTTTTACCAAGACCACCCTTGGATGCTGGCCTTTGGTGAAGGTTTGGCCAGCTACCGTCCGCCGGTGAACCTGAAGGCAACGGCGGGTGTGCACAACATTCGCAGCAACGGCAATACTGAAATTTTGCTGAACTTCATCACGCCGCACCAGAAATGGGGCATTCACTCAACCTATACCGACAACCTGATCATGCTCACGCTCAGCCGGGGCGGGCCGATCATCTGGCTCAGTGAAGACGACGCCAAAGCGATAGGTGTGGAGGACAACGACTGGATCGAGGCCTACAACGTGAACGGTGCCATTTCAGCGCGGGCAGTGGTTAGCCAACGTGTGAAACCTGGCATGGTGATGATGTACCACGCGCAAGAAAAAATCGTCAACACCCCGGGCTCTGAGATCACCGGCCAGCGCGGCGGCATTCACAACTCAGTGACCCGAATTGTGTTGAAACCCACGCACATGATTGGCGGCTACGCCCAGTTGAGTTACGGCTTCAACTATTACGGAACTATCGGCACCAACCGCGATGAATTCGTGGTGGTACGCAAGATGGACAAGGTCGACTGGCTGGATACGCCAAGAGACGATGATCGCGCCTTCGCGGTGCAACAACAGGGAGAATCTGCATGAAGGTACGCGCTCAAATTGGCATGGTGCTGAACTTGGACAAGTGCATTGGCTGCCACACGTGTTCGGTCACCTGCAAGCAAGTCTGGACCAGCCGCCCCGGCCTGGAATACGCTTGGTTCAACAACGTTGAGACCAAGCCCGGTATTGGTTACCCGAAAGAATGGGAAAACCAAGACAAGTGGAATGGTGGATGGGTGCGCAAGGCCGACGGTTCGATCGAACCCAAGCAGGGTGGCAAATGGAAAATGTTGATGCGCCTGTTCGCTAACCCGAACATGCCGCAAATTGACGACTACTACGAACCGTTCACCTTCGACTACGACCACCTGCAATCTGCGCCCGAGATGAAGGCCACACCCACGGCGCGTCCGCGCAGCCTGATCACCGGCAAGCGCATGGAAAAGTTCGAGTGGGGCCCAAACTGGGAAGAAATTTTGGGCGGCGAGTTCGCCAAGCGCAGCAAAGACGCCAATTTGGCCAACTTTGACCAAGTCCAAAAAGACATGGTCGGTCAGTTTGAAAACACCTTCATGATGTACTTGCCGCGCCTGTGCGAGCACTGTCTGAACCCTGCCTGCGTGGCGAGCTGCCCATCCGGCTCAATCTACAAGCGCGAAGAAGACGGCATTGTGCTGATCGACCAAGACAAATGCCGCGGTTGGCGCATGTGCGTCTCCGGCTGTCCTTACAAGAAGATTTACTACAACTGGAAGAGCGGCAAGGCTGAAAAATGCACCTTCTGCTACCCGCGCATCGAAGCCGGGCAGCCTACGGTGTGCTCGGAAACCTGCGTCGGTCGTATCCGTTACCTGGGCGTGATTTTGTACGATGCTGACCGCATCCAAGAAGCGGCCAGCGTGCCAGACGACAAAGACTTGTACCAAGCTCAGCTCGATATTTTCTTGGACCCGAATGACCCGGCGGTCATTGAACAGGCCCGCAAAGACGGCATTCCTGAAGCCTGGCTCGAAGGCGCGCGCAAGAGCCCAGTCTACAAAATGGCAGTCGACTGGAAGGTTGCTTTGCCATTGCACCCCGAGTACCGCACACTGCCTATGGTCTGGTACGTACCTCCTCTGTCGCCCATCACTTCAGCCGCCAACGCGGGCATGATCGGCATCAATGGCGAGCTGCCAGACATTGCGCAAATGCGCATTCCTGTGCAGTACTTGGCCAACCTGCTCACCGCAGGGGATACCGAGCCGGTGATTCGGTCGCTCCAACGGATGATGGCTATGCGCTCTTACCAACGCAGCAAAGACGTGGACAAAGAGCAAAACCTGGCCGTGCTGGCGCAAGCTGGCCTCACAGTGGCACAAGTGGAAGACATGTACCACATCATGGCGATTGCCAACTACGAAGACCGCTTCGTCATTCCGACCACACACCGCGAATACGCTGAAAACGCATTTGATGTGCGAGGCGGCTGTGGCTTTACTTTTGGCAATGGTTGTTCGGAAGGCAGCAGCGAAGTGAGCCTGTTTGGTGGCAGCAAAAAACGCACCATTCCGATCAAGATGGAGGTTTGAAGCATGTCACTTTTCAACACTGTTCCTCAGTCCACAAAGAGCCTGCGCGTGCTGGCTCTGTTGCTGGGCTATCCCAATGCGCAGTTGTGCAGTCATTTGTCCGACATGCGTGCTGCGCTGCATGAAGAACGCGCCCTGGCAGCGCCCCGCTTAGCTGAACTCGACGCCTTGATATCGACACTAAGTCGCAAGGCGGTGCTGGAGGTGGAAGCGGACTATGTCGAATTGTTCGACCGCGGCCGTGCCACGTCTTTGCATTTGTTTGAACACGTCCATGGCGACTCGCGCGACCGTGGTCCCGCCATGATCGACTTGACCAAAACCTACGAACAGGCAGGCCTGTTTTTAGGTGAAGGCGAGCTGCCCGACTTCTTGCCTGTCGTGCTGGAGTTCGCCTCTACGCTCGAACCGCGCCAAGCGCGCGAGTTTTTGGGTGAGATGGCGCATATCTTCAACGCTATTTTTGCAGCACTGCAAAAGCGCGAAAGCCCATATGCTGCCGTTCTCGGCGCGCTGCTGGAATTGGCCGGAGAGAAAGCGTCACCCGTAGAAGTGGCAGCGGACGAGCCCATTGATGCGGTCTGGCAGGAGCCGGTCGTGTTTGACGGTTGCTCATCCAAGGGGCAGTCACGGCCTGCCCAAGCGCAACCCATTCACATCGTGCCCCGCTCCGCGCGTCCGGCCGGTATTTCTAAAGGAGCACAGCTATGACTTCCCTCTACGGTTTTCTGTTTGGGGTCTACCCTTATATTTGTTTGACGGTGTTTTTGCTGGGCAGTTTGTTGCGCTTTGACCGTGACCAATACACTTGGAAAAGTGATTCGTCGCAACTGCTTCGAACGGGCCTGCTGCGATGGGGCAGCAACATGTTCCACGTCGGTATTCTGTTCCTGTTCTTCGGCCACCTGATCGGCCTGCTGGCACCGCATGCCTTCTATGCCGGTTTCATGGAAGCTTCTTTCAAACAACGCATGGCCATTTACTCGGGTGGCACTTTTGGTGTGATCTGTTTCATTGGCCTGTCGATGCTGATTTACCGGCGCGTGTTTGATGAGCGCATTCGTTACACCAGCCACAAGACCGATCTGGCGATTCTGATCATCCTGTGGGTGCAACTGGTCATCGGCTTGATCACGCTGCCGTTTTCATGGGCGCACTCTGATGGCGCGGTGATGCTGATCTTGGCTGACTGGGCCCAGCGTATTTTGACGCTGCGCACTGTGGATGCCGAAGTGCTGGCAGGACTGCCTTGGCCTTATCTGATTCACATCGTGTTTGGAATGACGATTTTCCTGCTGTTTCCGTTCAGCCGATTGGTGCACGTTTGGAGTGGCTTTGCCTCCATCGGCTACTTGTTCCGCCCTTACCAAGTGGTGCGTAGTCGCCGCCTGGATGTCGGAAAAAACACCACTCGCTCGTCCCCTGCCCCACGTCAGCCGGTGCGTACCGGTGACCGCAGTGTCAAGCATTAACGCGAACTGAGGAACACTCTTATGACTTTATCTGCTTCGACTAACACGGGTTGCGCCAGCACGGGTGGCAGCTGCGGCTGCAGCGGTGGCGCCGCACCCAGCACAGGCATGAGTGTTGAGGGTTCAGCCCCCATCACCGCGCCCAAAACAATGCCCACCGCGACCATCAACGGCATTGCTCTGCACCCGACAGGCCAGCGCCCGTTGGAAGAAGAATTGCGAGAACGTGCCTACGCCGAGTTGTTGCGCCAGCGCGCCGTACAACAAGGTCTTCTGACTGCGCAAGAAGGTGATCAGGCACCCGAGATGGGTGAAGCGGAGCGCCAAGTTTTAGAACAGATGGTGGATGCCGAAGTTCACAGTCCTGAACCGCAAGAGGATGAGTGTCAGCGTTACTACCAAGCGCACACCACGGAATTCACCGTTGGCCAAGCGCTGCATGTGCGCCATATTTTGTTTGCTGTCACGCCAGGTATCAACGTTCAAGCCTTGGCCGTGCACGCCGAGAAAGCACTCCTTGAGCTGACCCACAAGGCCACGCCCGGTGGGCGATTTGCTCAACTCGCAGGTGAACTCTCGAACTGTCCGACCAGCACTCAGGGGGGGGATTTGGGCTGGATTGGCCCGGACGACTGCGCGCCCGAATTGGCCAAAGAACTGTTTCACCAAGCTCACCACAAAGGCAGCATCGGCATTCACCCGATGTTGGTGCACAGCCGATTTGGTTTTCACATTATTGAGGTGCTGGAGCGACGTGAGGGCACGGTGCCAGCGTACGCTGAGGTGCGTGAACGCATTGCGCGCCAACTGGCCATGCAATCGCGTGGTCGCGCCTTGCACCAGTACATGAGTTTGCTGGCGGGTGACGCTGAACTGGAATACCTCGCTCTGGAATCTGCTGACACGCCGCTCGTGCAATAAGAATGAACACCCCGCTGCTCGCCGCCAAGACAGACCCGGACGAGCTGCTTGTGCGGCTGCGCAGCTTCAAATCCGATTACTTTCCGCTGCACCAACAGCGCTTCCAAGACTTGGTGGTTGAAGGTCAACATCCGAAGACACTGTTTATTGGTTGCTGTGACTCGCGTTTGGTGCCTTATCTGCTGACTGGTGCTGGGCCGGGCGAATTGTTTATCGTCCGAAACGTGGGGGCATTTGTGCCGCCCTATGACGGTTCAACCGGCTATCACGGTACATCTGCTGCTATTGAATTTGCAGTTCTTAACCTCAATGTGTCGCACATTGTGGTGTGTGGGCACAGTCACTGTGGTGGTATCCGAGCGCTCTATGAAGAACTGCACCCGGCCGCTAAAAACCTCTCCGCTTGGCTGGCATTGGGACGCGAAGCCGCTCTGCCGGTTCAAGTCAGCCCAGAAGCCTTGCGACGTACAGAACAGCGTGCGGTGGTGTTGCAGCTGGAACGCCTGATGGGCTACCCCATGGTTCGTGACGACGTGGCGGCTAGGAAAATCTCTCTGCATGGCTGGCACTACGTCATTGAAGACGGTGAGGTCCATGTGTTCGATGTCAAAAGTGGGCAGTTTGTCGCTGCCTCTGAGGCCAACCACAGTGGCAACGGCCCCTACAAGGAACATTTTGAGGAGCCGGTGTTCAATGAAATCGATGACGCCTACGGGCCCCGTTAGGCGATGAACCCGGTGGTTTTAGCATCTACGCCGAGCTCTCCCAGGTCGGACGCGGCGGATGACGACCCCAGTGCCGCTCATTTCGCTCAAGAATTGATTCATGCGCGTCAGACGGTGTTGCCCAAACGTTTGATCGATCCCGGACCCAGCGCAGAACAGTTGCATCAAATTG
>JBBKVN010000403.1:0-4890 GCA_037968455.1 Rhodoferax sp. | reverse complement strand
CGGGCGTTGAAAGCGGCGGCTGCCAGCTCTTTGTTGCCTTGTAATTCACCGGCGATGACTTCTGCCGCCACATGCGCTTCATGCACCGCCTTGTGCGCCAGCATGGGCTGGCCCACGATGTCGCCGATGGCGAAGATATGTGGCACGTTGGTGCGCATCTGAATGTCAACGTTGATGAAGCCGCGGTCAGTGACAGCCACGCCGGCTTTCTCAGCGGCAATCTTCTTGCCATTGGGCGTGCGGCCCACGGCTTGCAGCACCAGGTCATACACCTGAGGTGCGGGGGCGGTGCCGCCCTCCTCTGCTGCGGCAAACGTCACCTCAATACCTTCGGGCAAGGCGCGTGCGCCCACCGCTTGGTTTTCAGCATGATGTTGTCAAAGCGCGGTTCGTTCATTTTTTGCCAGATCTTGAGCAGGTCGCGGTCGGCGCCCTGCATCAGGCCGTCGAGCATCTCCACCACATCCAGACGTGCGCCCAGCGAGCTGTAAACGGTGCCCATTTCCAGGCCAAGGATGCCGCCACCGAGGATCAGCATGCGCTTACCCACCTGCCAGTTCACCTCAAATTGCGGCTTCAGGCTCATTCCTGCTTGGAAATACAGGCCCTCGCTCAGGCTCATACCTCATTGGACAAGGCTGTCCGTCCTCATTGCTTTGGCGGAAGTGCACAATGCGCGCTGCGGCCCAGCCCCCCAGTCCCGTCGCCACCACAAACAGATGTATCTTGCCCTGGTTGTCCAGCCAGGCCACCGGGTTGCCCAGGCGCCGCACGCCAAAGCCCAGCGGCCCGGCCATGCCAGCACGGCTCACCACAAAACGGGCGGCACCCCATTGTTGAGTTGCACGGTCAAAGTGCGACGCGGCGATCTGCACATCAGCTGCACTTTCACGCGTGCCGGCAAACCAGAATGCCAACAGGGCGGAGGGGTGCGCGCCGGGCATCGCCAGCAGGCTGCTGGCGTGCGCTGCGGGTGTATTGGCAGGCATCGGAATGTGCCCTCGGCCCACGGCCGCGAAGGGCATATCTGTCGCCGGATTTTCCGCCGAAGGCCACACGGCTTGCGCCAATGGCGGCACGCCGGGTCGACGCGCTACATCCAGCCCGATCAAAGCCGCGCAGATGAGCACGCCGCAAAGGAATCGCATGCCAAAAGAGCGGGACACAACGGCAATAAAAGTATCAGGCATTGCACATTGCGATGGGGGACACCGGCCAGCAGCCACCGGGTGGTATAAGAAACAAATGAGGCTGTAACTTAATGTCAATCTTTGGAGGTCCCGGAGACAAAAAACAACGGCGGCCCGAGGGCCGCCGTTTGAGGAGAAGTCTGTCGACGGGTTCAGCGGCGGCGACGCACGCCCACCAAGCCCAACAACGCGACACTGAACAGCAGCAGGCTCGATGGTTCGGGAACGGTACCGACACCGCCAAGCTCACCGCCCAAGGCGAGGAAACTCGACCAGACACCGCTACCTAAAGGGGCGAACTGAGGGCCGGAACTAACCAGCGATACGAAGCCCAAGGGACCGAAAAAGTCCATGTCATAGGCTTGGTGTCCCCAGCAACCCAAATTGCCCGGCTGAGTGAAGCCCTTTGACAAGGCGCTGGGCAGGAACACTTCGGTATCGAAGCAGCTCGGACCACCGGCGGTACCTCCGAACCCGCCGATCTCGATCTGAGGTGCATCAAAGCCCAGCAGGGTAGCCAGGCCACCTTGGTAGTCCTGTATGGCGACGCTGCCACCGAGTGTCACAAATGCGGCGATCGCGGTCTGATCGCCGATCGACACGGAACGCTCGCTGCAGCAGCCGTCCGGGCTTTGCACGTACACAGCACTGTAAACACCGAATAGCGTACCCGGCAGAGCCGCACCGGACACGGTACCCGCGGGTGCCGGCAACGCTGTGGTACCAAGTACAAAAACGGGTAAGGTAGCGTTGTACGAGTCCGATTTCAGATAACTGAACAACTGGGTTGTATAGATGGCATCGTTATGAAAACCCGTTGCGTCAGAACCTTCCAGAACTACCGTGCTCGCCATTGCGGCCCCAGAAAACAGGCCCATGACGAGCGCCAGCATTGCCGAAAACTTTTTAAACATAATAACCTCCTTGTTAGAGTCAAGATTTACCCGTCGTGACTGTTCGGCCAAGCCGGATAGAAGGCAATAAGCATTTAATGTGCCAAATAAAAATCTTCCATCAAATCAAATAGTTACCAAAAGCAACGCGAGCTGCTTCGTGTGAGATGTAAACTTTTCCGACTGTCAGTGAAAGTCGCGACTCGTGGTGAGTAACTGCCCCAGCAAGGGGGTCATATTTTTCAAATGGCCGGCGACCAGATGGCGCACCTCTCCACCGCTCTCCTCATCCCGTTGCCACACGCCATAGACCGCCAGCATTCGTGACTTGATCGCGGCTGTGCGCTGGCGCTCGCGCAGACGTTTCCACACGATCACATTCACCGTGCCGGTTGCGGCCTCCAGCGTGATGAACAGCACGCCTTTGGCGGAGGGAGGTTGTTGGCGCATGGTGACGATGCCGCAGGCCCGCACCAACCGACCGCTGGGCAGGTCACGCAACTGGGCCGCCGTCAGCAGCTTCTGTTTTGATAGCTGCTCACGCAGTAGCGACAAGGGGTGGCTGCGCAAAGTGAGTCCAAGTGAGGCGTAATCGAAGACCACTACTTCGCCTTCCGTGGCTGCCGGCAGCGTCAACAGTTCTTCCTTCACCGGCACGACGAATAGGAAATTCAACCGCATGAGTGCCAGTATGGCACGGCTTTTTGGCTTCGGAACACCTTTGACCCAGGCAGTTTGAGCGCTCGCAGCCGCTCAATGGCGAGACCTTGGGATGCAAGATGGATTTGGGTCTGGCGCGCACGCAGTTGCTCCCCGCAGCTGTCGAAATTGCCGCTTCACTCAGTCACCAATTGATGCGCTGGTCCACCTCGTAGTCTGGTGCGGGTTGCGCCGCCATGTCCCAATCTGGCTCGCCGTCAGCACCCTCGCCCACCTGCGCGTCACAGTCATCCCACAAGGGTGGCCCACGCGCCGGGGATATGTGCGGTGGCTCAGACTCCACCCCGATGTGATCGAGTATTTGCCTGATGTCGGCACTGTGCGTGATAAATGCCATAAGCCTCATCTGTCCACCGCACATGGGGCACAGCAGTGGGAACACCTCGTAAATACGGGCAATCAGCACCGACCACAGGTAATGGGCTGCGCGCTTGGGCTGCACTGGTTCGGGCGTGGTGGGCAGCGCGTTGCCCAGCGGCGCTGACCCTGGCACAGGCACGGGCGTGCTGGCAGGCTCAGCCTGCATAGCAACCGGTTGCACCCGTGTCGCCAGAGCCGTGACCGCAGCCCTTAGCGACGAGTTGGGTGCCAGCACACCAAAATAGCGATGCCGGTGGCTGCGCGGCGGTGGCGCCAGGGCGGCAATACGGTCGATCAGCTCCAGCGCAGTGAGCGTGATCTCGTCTGTCTTGGCACCGCGCTTGTCACTGGTCGGCTCGCTACGCTGCTTGGCACAGCGGTACACCAAAGCTGCACCCTCTTTGCAAAGACGATCCATGGCAAAGGGCGGGCGGGCGCAGTAGCGTAGCAGTCGCTCCATGGCGGCGCGGTCGTGTGATTCGATGCACACACCTGCGTCCACCGAAAACCCGCTGTGCGCGTACGCCGGCATCTCTTTGACCTCAAAACTTTGCAGTAGCCCCCGTCCCACGAAGGCACGCAGGATACGCCTGCGCAAGGTGGCCTGGACATGGACCACGATATCCGCATCAATGCCAATGGCTGGGTGAAAGATGACGCCTGATGCTGATGATGGATCTGCATCGGTAACGTGAGCGGCAGAATTGCCGCGCGCCAGTTCCTCAAACACCCCATCGACCACACAGACGTGGAAGTGCACGTGCTCATTGAGGCTGGAGCCGAACCGGTGAATGAAGGCGACTGCGCCGATGTGCAGCGTCGTCTTATCCACACTTGCCGCACCGGGGCAGTGGGTTTGCAGAGTTTGCGCGATGACCCGCAAGAAGATGCGCAGCACCATGTTGAGAGCCGCCCCGTCGCGCTGGATAAAGTAGCGCAGCCGCTTTGGAACAGACAGCACCCACTGGCGCACCTGCAGGCGTGGGAACACGTGGTCGCTCAAGTGCGCGGCTGTCTCCACCATGCGCCGTGTATTGCACGAGGGGCAGACTCCACGGCCCTTGCAGGAAAACGCCACAAAGTAGTCGTGGCCACAATCATCGCAACGGGCGCGGGCAAAGCCGTGGACAAAAATGCCGCATTCGAGATATTTGCGGAACTCCTTGCGCCCATAAGGCTTGGGGGTATGGTGCTCACCCTGCCCGTCGAACTGGCCTGCACTGGCCAACTCAAACCAGGCCTCGAAGTGTTCGGCAATGGTTTGGTACAGCAGCGTGCGCTCAGGGTGACGCGGGTTGTAGAGTTTGGGTTTGCCTGCTGATGCAGCAGGGGCTGCGGCCCGCATGGTGGTGCGAATGTGGACTTGCGTGCGACTGAGCTGTAGACGTGTGCATGGTTCAACGCCTTGATGGGCATGGCATACGGCACATAAATTTACACCCACACAGTATTTACCTGCACAACAACTCTTGCCGAGCCGCCAGACAGCAAAAAGCCCGAACTGTTGCCAGTCCGGGCTCTGTGTGTTCCGGTCTCAGGTAGTCTTACTTACGAGCTGGCGGCAAGTCGGTGCAGCTACCGTGCGCCACTTCCGCCGCCATGCCGATGGATTCGCCAAGAGTTGGGTGTGGGTGGATGGTTTTGCCGATGTCGATGGCATCTGCGCCCATCTCAATCGCCAGCGCCACTTCGCCAATCATGTCGCCGGCGTGGGTGCCGACCATGCC
>JBBKVN010000402.1:0-5968 GCA_037968455.1 Rhodoferax sp. | reverse complement strand
AAGCTGGATCTTGCCGCCATGATGCAGGTGAATCTGGACGACCAAAGCCGCCTGACTTGGCTAGAAGCCCGCTACCGTTGGGATCGAACGGAGTTGGCCCTTCAATGGCAACTCAACAGCGGTGAGATGTCCAGCGACAATGGTGCGTTGGCTCAACAGCGCAATGTGCAGGCACAGGTGAGGTATTTTATCAACTAAGTCGTTGCTCAACAGTGTGGCTAAGTCACTCCACTAAGTTGTATCGGCCCGGGGCGATGATGTTGTCGGGGTCCAACTCTTTCTTTAACCCTCGAATAGTTTCCCAATAGGAGGGATCTCGCTCAACAAGACCCGTCATGGCGTCGGCCCGGGCCCGATATACCTCCAAACCCTGATCATGAATATGCTTGAGTAAGGCAGCTGCGCAGAGATGGGCGCGCGCAACCTCGGCTGGCTGACTGGTGTCAAAAAGCAGGTTGATGATGGCCACCAGCGATGTGGACGTCTCGATGTTAATAGTCATGTAAAGGGCGTGCTGATGGCTGGCCGCCACGGCGTTCAAGTCGTCCACCAACTTGGCCACCAGATTACCATCGAGCGGCAGCGCAGGGCTGACAAAGACCAAGCCGCAATTCGATTCGTCCAGCCGTTCCGCCGGTAGATCGTTGCGGCCATATCTCCACAGAAGGTTATCAATCGCCACGTCGGTGGGAACCCCCAGTGCCAAAGAGTGCAGGGGCCTTATGGCCGCAATGGCGGCAGCGTTGGCGCGGGCAAAGGGAATAAATCTCAGCGCGTTTGTCACCGCAAAGCCTAGGTCCAGCATGCGATCGGTGACCACCGTGACGCGCGCCAAATGCTTCATGCGGTTTTTGATTTCTTTCAGGACAGCCCTCACCTGTCCGGCATTGCCTGTGATCGCCCCCAAACTAGTCCATTCATTGGGGGCGACGATGCGGATTGATTTTTCGGCCTCAACCAGAGCTTTTTCGGAGGTGAAACCACAGGCTTGCTCCAAATAGCGCGTCATGCCGTACATCATGGACGACTGGCTGCGAGCCTGGTTGGCAATGTGGGCGACCGAAGTCATTAACCCCTCGCGCTTGAGGTGGGCCAATTGATCAATGAAGGCGCCCAAATCAGAACGCTTGCGCAACGCCATTGTCACTGCCACTTCTTTGGGGCGGCGTGGCATCAGGCGGAAGCAGGCACTGGTCACGATGCCAAAATTACCTTGAAAAAATAGGCCATCCAGCATGGGTCCGAGGCCAAACGGGTGACTGTGTGCAAGCGGCGAGTCTTCGCCCAAGCGGCGAAAACCGGTCTTCAGCACCTTGCCCGATCCGCACACGACCTCAAGTCCGAACAAATCTTCTTTGCGCGGGCCAAAATAGCCCACCCCACGATCCAACGCATTGCCAATAATGCTGGTGTTGCGGGCCGAACCGGTGACGTTAAAGGTCAGCGCCGGGCAATGGGTTTGCAAAAAATCGTACAACTGACCTTGGGTCACGCCCGGCTCAATAACGGCCACCGGGTTGGATATTGAAATCTTGTCAGCGTTGAGAATGCGGATCATGCCGCTCAAGTCCACCAAAGCACAGCCCGGAGTTACGGGCGAACTAGAGCCATAGCCCCAGTTGAGGCCACTGGATACGGGGTAAAGCGGTGTCTTTTCACGTCGCGCTTTCTGGATCAGGGCCAGTACTTCATCAGCGGACTTGGGTCGATGAAGCGATTGCACTGGCTGGCTGCGACCAGTGACGTTTTGGGTAGTCGTTGGAGAAGTTGAGGGTCGCAGATTCATGGAAGAAGCTCTCAATGTGCTTTGACTATAGACGTAAAAAAGGGACCCGGAGGTCCCTTTAAATAAGTCAGTCCGAGGCAAGTGCCGGATTATTTGACGGAGCGACGACGCCGTGCTACAGCCAAACCGACCAAGCCCAAGCCCAGCAACGCCACGCTTGAAGGCTCTGGAATCTCCGAAGCCGTGATGGTTCCGGAGAAGCCACGCTGTATGGGCGTCACGCCGTTAATAACATTGTCAATCAACTGGGCAATGGTAATGTTAGCGAAATTTGCGGTGAAAATAGCATTCCACTTTGTTAAATCATCACCAACATCGCAGGTGAGAGCTGAGCCCAATGTGGCCATGTCACAAATCAAACCACCCATCGAAAGCGTTGCAGATACATTGCTACCAACCTGCGTCAACGAGTAAGGTCCTTCAGTGCCTGCAGCCACGTTTGTCAGGCTGAAAAGCCAGTTTGGCATCGCACCAAACGTCAAGAAGCTCTGGATGGCATTGGCACCCACCGGGGCATAATTTCCGTCCAGTGGGTTATTACTCATGTCTTGTATTGTGCCCGTCGAAAAGGTCGCAGGCAGCGCCATGAAAGAACCGGTATTTAAACCACCGAGCCCAGCACCAAGGTTCGTAATAGTACCGTACGTTGGACTGCCCATTGGTGCAGGCCCCGCATTAGACGGTGACCAGTCAATTTCGTTAAAAGAAATCTCCACGAGGCCTGTATTCAAGGTTGCAATGCCGAGAACAGGGGCAGCGTTTGCTAACAACGTCGCGCCGGCAACAGCTGTTGCAACGGTGATTTTTTTAAATGCATTCTTCATTTCATTTCTCCTAATTGGGGCTATATATGGGGTGGACGGATTTAGACAAGCAGATGTCATGCCAAGTTTTAGGAAAATAGCTAAGTAATTGAATTTAAAGAATTTTTCGATAGGGTGTGTATGCCTTCTTAAATTTCGAAGTTGTACATGTCAAAGAAGTCGACATAAATTCCGTTTGCCTTCAGCGTCATTTTTCTAAGTCGCGCGTGCCATCCTGATGGCGTTGATTTGAAAAATCGGGGCATGTTCGTGGTTGGAGTTCGGATGGGCCGGCGGCGATTTATCAATAGTTCTTCGGCTGGACTTCGCCTCTGCATTGGCAGGCGCGCCCCGCACATCTTTCAGATATGCGTAAGAATGAGAATGATCACCCTCGCCAAGCTCAGCAAACATCACTGTGGCTTTCCTTGTTGGCCTGATGGTCGCCAATGTCGTGCATGGTCTGCCGCGGCGGGCGGAGATTTGTTGTCAAATTGCACAACAAATGCCACGTTATTGATTGATGCCGATGTTACGAACCCGCTTAAATGCGTTACATTGCGAATGAGTCGTGAGCCTGATGCCGTTGTAAATTTGGTTTTCGCCTAGGAGGAAATACGTAATGAAAAAACTAATTTCGATGCCCGGCATCTTCAACGCGCTGAAGCCAATGGTCGCAATAGGCGGGCTGGCTGTTTTGTTAACGGGCTGTGCAACCAAGCCGGCGATTCCGGAAGCGCCCCAAATGGCGGCAACGCCAGACTACAACTACATAGTTGGCCCGGGCGATAATCTCAACATCAGT
The DNA here is from genome assembly GCA_037968455.1 of Rhodoferax sp. Classification (GTDB taxonomy): domain Bacteria; phylum Pseudomonadota; class Gammaproteobacteria; order Burkholderiales; family Burkholderiaceae_C; genus Rhodoferax. The sequence continues at coordinate 2,574 of JBBKVN010000402.1, read as the reverse complement.
GTTTGGAGAAATCCAGAATTGTCCATGTCGGTTCCAGTTCGCCCCGATGGAAAAATAGCGACACCTTTGGTTGACGACCTAGTAGCCCAAGGCAAGACCTCAACAGAAATAGCTCGAGATATCGAAAAGGTCTTAAGCAAGCTAGTGCGCGATCCGGTGGTTACTGTCATCGTCACGGGCTTTGTTGGCCCTTATAGCGAACAAATACGCGTGGTTGGAGAAGCTGCTAAGCCACAGGCGTTGCCGTACAAGCAAAAAATGACTCTGCTCGATGTGATGATCGCTGTCGGCGGCTTGACCGATTTTGCGGATGGCAACGGTGCGTCTATAGTCCGCGCGGCAGAGGATGGGAAGCAATACTCGGTCAGAATCAAAGATCTCGTCAAGCGAGGAGATATAGCGGCCAATGTAGAAATGAAGCCCGGCGACATTCTCATCATTCCTCAAGGCTGGTTTTGAGTAAAGGGCCATGGCTCCTTGGGGATGCTTGGTCCGAAAGCGGCCGGGCATAATTAATCATTGACCAATAAGAAGTAACTGATGGATGAATTGATTGGCCAGGTGGCAACTATTCTGCGTGGCATGTGGAGGCATCGCTGGCTGGGTCTGTTAACAGCTTGGGTGGTGACGGTGCTGGGATCTCTTTTTGTGCTCTCTGTCCCGGATAAGTATGAGGCGACTGCGAGGATCTATGTCGATACCCAGTCCATCTTGAAGCCATTGATGTCCGGCTTGGCTGTTCAGCCAAATATCGAACAGCAGGTTGTGATGTTGAGCCGTACGCTCATCACCAGACCTAATGTCGAAAAACTGATTCGCATGGCTGATCTTGATTTGAAAAGTCAAACTAAGGCTTCGCAGGATGCATTGATCGATGGATTGATGAAGTCTTTGCAAGTTCAAAATGCCGGGCGAGACAATATTTACGCGTTGGCTTATCGCGACGCCAGTCCAGATAAGGCCAAGAAGGTCATCCAGTCTTTGGTTTCGATCTTTGTTGAATCCAGTCTTGGCAATACCAAGCAGGATTCGGACACGGCTAAGAAATTCATTGAGGAGCAAATCAAAGTCTACGTTGTAAAACTGGAGGAGGCTGAGTCGCGACTGAAGCAATTCAGAGTAAGAAATATCGAACTTCAAAATCCAGAAGGGCAAGATATGGTCGGGCAGTTAGGCGCATTGAGCGCTCAGTTAAGCCAGGCGCGCCTCGAGTTGCGTGAAGCAGAAAATGCGCGTGACTCCGCGAAGCGGCAACTGGACGCTGAAAAATCCCAAAGCGCCGACATCACAACGCGCAGTCTTTTGCAAGAGTCAGCGTTGTCAGTTTCTACGCCAGAAATTGATGCTCGAATTGACGTTCAACAGCGCAATCTCGACGCGCTTTTGCAGCGATTTACCGAGCTGCACCCTGATGTTTCCAATACCCGACGCCTCATTAAGGATCTCGAAGCACTTAAGCGCAAAGAGGTTGTTGAACTTCGGAAGGTGGCCATGGCTACACCCATGTCGGTATCGACTAATAGCCTTGCTTTCCAAGAGCTCAATCGGATGCTTGCCATGTCTGAGGTTCAGGTCGCCTCGTTAAAAGCCAGAGTGGGGGAGTATGACGCTCGTGTCGAGCGAGCTAGGTCGATGATGAAAACGGCACCGGAGCTTGAGGCTGAGTTCGCCCAGCTCAACCGCGACTATGAAATCAACAAGAAAAATTACAACGATCTGGTTAGCCGCCGGGAGTCTGCCTCCATGTCGGGGGAGTTGGATAGCGCTGCCGGTGTGGCGGACTTTCGCCTGATCGAGCCCCCACGTGTTTCGCCTAAACCAGTTGCACCCAACAGATTGTTGTTAATGCCTCTGGCCTTGATTGCAGGATTGGCTGCGGGACTTGGTATTGCATTTGTGCTGAGCCAGTTGCGGGTTGTCTACTACGACGCTCGATCCCTTGGTGACGCTGTTCGCCTCCCCATGCTCGGTTCAGTGTCGATGGTAATGGGCGATAACGCGACCCAAAGACGGAAGGTTGAACTGAAGAAATTTTTCGCTGCCGGAAGCGGTTTGGTGATCGTTTTTTCTGCAGCGATGATTGTGATGTATATATTGGCAGGGCGGGCAGGATGATTCAATCATGAGTAGTTTGATAGAGCAGGCGGCACAACGATTGGCCCAGTTGCGGCAAGCTGGTGTTGACGATTCGGAGAACTCGTTTCAGTCTGGAATCGAGGTGCATGCTAAGTCCCCCGTCAATTTCCCCCAAAACGGCAAATCAACTCAGCCTCAGGCGGCTACTCAATCTCGGCTCGTCGAGCTTGATTTTGATGCACTCTCCGCCGCAGGAATCGTTTCGCCACTGGCGCCCAGAACCCAAATTGCCGACCAATATCGGGTGGTCAAGCGTCCATTGATTGAAAATGCGTTAGGCAAAGGGGCTTCGATTATTGCCAATGGCAACTTGATCATGGTCACCAGTGCGGTGGCAGGTGAGGGAAAGAGTTTTACTGCAATCAATCTCGCAATGAGTATGGCGACAGAGCTTGACACTACGGTCATGTTGGTGGACGCAGATGTGGCTCGGCCGTC
>JBBKVN010000401.1:0-5637 GCA_037968455.1 Rhodoferax sp. | reverse complement strand
CCGACGTGGACCGCTTTTCAGGCGACAGAGCCAGCATTGCGCAAAAGGTCCGGCAGGACGACCTGAGCGCTCCTTTTGCGATCTATGGCTTGTATGCGCACCGCGCGGCGGAGCGATTTCAAAAGGCGCGCCATCTGCTGACGCTCAGTTTTGATTTCCAAGTGGATGAAGACCTGCAGGTCTCGCGCAGCCTGCAGCCGTGGTCGCCAACCCAAGTCGAGCTGGACGAGGTGTGGCGCAAGCGGGTGAAGAGTGAGTGGTTGTCCCTCAAGCTGGCTGGTAAAGATCCCCAAAGCATCGTCACCACGCTGGATAAGCGTTATGAGCGCGCGATCAAGCGCCTGGGCCAGACCACGAGTGCCGACGCCTTCCAAACCTTCATGAACGCCTACACCATGACGATCGAACCCCACACCAACTATCTGGGCCCCAGTGCCGCGGCGGAGTTTGACATCGCCATGCGTCTGTCCCTGGTCGGTATTGGTGCCTCGGTGTCAGATGTCGGGGACTTTGCCACCATCATGGAGCTGAGCGAGGGCGGGCCCGCCAGCCGCTCCAGGCAGCTCCAGGTGGGGGACCGAATTGTGGGCGTGGCGCAGGGGGCAAGTGGCGAAATGACCGATGTGATGGGCTGGCGTGCGCAAGACCTGATTCCACTCATTCGGGGACCGGTGGGGACCAGCATCAAAGTAGCGGTATTGCCAGCCGGTGCCGAGATCGGCGCCAAGAAAAAGGTGATCACCCTTGTGCGCCAATCCGTCGACATGGAAGATCAAGCCGCCAGTTCGTCCATCGAAACGGTGTCAGACGGAGCCGTTTCACGGCGGATCGGCGTCATTACCTTGCCCTCGTTTTACGAGGATTTTGCAGGCGAGCAAGCCGGTGACGCCAATTTCAGAAGCGCGACTCGCGACGTGCAAAAACTGCTGACTGAGTTCAACGCCAGCCAGGTGAATGGTGTTCTGGTGGATTTGCGCGGTAACGGCGGCGGGTCACTGACGCAAGCCATTGAACTCACCAGTCTATTCGTCGGCAATGTTCCTGTGGTGCAACAACGCAACGCCGCTGGCGATGTGATGGTCGGCATGGACAAACAGGCCCGCGCCCTGTGGACTGGGCCACTGGGCGTGTTGGTCAACAAACGTTCGGCGTCTGCGTCTGAAATATTTGCGGCGGCAATTCAGGACTACGGCCGTGGCGTCATCATGGGCCAATCCAGTTTTGGCAAGGGAACCGTCCAGGCAAGGATCGATCTGGACGGACTTGTCAACAACGACAAGCCCGAGTTGGGTGAACTAAAAATGACCATTGCACAGTTCTTTCGCGTCAATGGCGGCAGCACTCAGCTCAAGGGTGTCACGCCAGACATTGGGTTCTCCGTTTTTTTTGATGACGCTGCTATTCGCGAGTCAGACTTCGACAACGCGCTGCCCTGGAGCATGATCAAGGCAGTCCATAACGCGCCTGACGCCACCATCGGGTCCATCGTTCCTGCGCTGCTTGCAAAACATGAGTCGCGGACCCAACTCAACTCTGACTTCAAGCACCTAAAAGAAGACATGGATGAGCGTCAACGGCAACGCGACAAGAATGAAATCTCATTGAATGAAACCGAAAGGCGCCAGGAGCTGGCGGCCCAACAAGCGCAGTGGGCTGCCCGACAAGCCGACAACAACAGTGCCAGTCCAAGCCCCGGCAACACGCCACCGGCGGCCCCAGGCATAGCACTGAATGACGGCTTGCTGCCTAGCGAGCGCAGTTTTAAGGAAGAACTGCGCGCCGAGAAGTCGATGAAGACGCTAAAAGACATCGTTCTGATCGAGGCCACGCGCATCATGAACGATGCCATCAGCTTGTTGCAAGCCGGGCAAATTCAATCGTGAGTGGGGCGATGGGATCGCCCCACTCACTTCACGGCCCACCCTGGCGATCGTGACTCTTTCGCCGGGTTTCCTACCCTGCCACTGAGCAAACCGCGCAGGCCATGGAAGCCATCGTGAACAGCGACATCGTGGACAAACTGGCCACATTCTTGCAAGGTGCACGCACTGTGGCCTGGCTAGCACGCGGGTCCTTTATCACCATTGGCACTGGTACCACCCGCGAGGCGGGCTTGCCGCTGCAACTGCCGGAAGATCGCTGGGCCCGAACCCCGGTGCTGGCCTTTCTGGCCCAACACATGGAACTCGACGCCGACGCCCCGGTGTACCTGAAGAAAGTCACGCTCACCCGCTGAGCGGGCACCACCTTCCTGGCCGGGTTAGGAAGCGTGGTTTGTGAGGGAAATAGGCCTTTTGCGCTTATCCTGTATGCGCAAGTCGCTATTAAAATAATAGTGCCTGAATGCGAACCCACGGTCGAGCTGGGGCGGGGCTCCTCAGACTCCGCTTAGGCGCCACTGTTTTTTCTGCCAGGCGCCAGATGCCACTCCAAGTGCAGTGTGGAATTCGCTCTGCGAGCGAGCTCAGTCATTGGCGGCGCCCCTGCTGGCAGTCCGGCCATCGCGCTTCCTCCCGTGGCGGGTAGTCGGTCGTGGTGTGGGAGTGGGTCAAGACACGGGCGACGAGCATTCCAGTTTTTGTTGGGGCTGGCGGGTTGCGACCAAAAGCTGACGTTCAGCTGTTGGACTCGAAAGGCGGGAAGAGGCCCCTTGCGACCCCGGCCTCAGGCATGATGAACCCTGACAGCGCCTGAGCGGCAGGCGCCCCTCGCTACAGGAGCCCCCAACCATGCTCGATTTACTCGTCACCCACGCCACCCTGCCCGACGGGCGCACCAATATATCGCTCGCCGTTCAGGATGGAAAGTTTATTGAAGTCAGTGCTGGCTTCCATGCTGATGCCCATGAAACATGGGACGTACAGGGTCAACTTATCTCACCACCGTTTGTGGACGCGCACTTTCACATGGACGCCACGCTGAGTTACGGCCTGCCGCGCGTCAACCAGAGCGGCACCTTGCTGGAAGGCATTGCCCTGTGGGGCGAGCTCAAACCACTGTTGACCCAAGACGCCCTGATTGAGCGTGCGCTCACCTACTGCGACTGGGCCGTCGCCAAAGGCTTGTTGGCGATTCGCACCCATGTCGATGTGTGTGACCCGCGCTTGTTGGCGGTGGAGGCCTTGCTGGAGGTAAAACGCCGAGTCGCGCCCTACCTCGACCTGCAATTGGTGGCTTTTCCGCAAGACGGCGTGCTGCGCGGCCCGCAAGGGCCTCAGCAACACATGGACAACCTGAAACGCGCGCTGGACATGGGCGTGGACGTGGTGGGCGGCATTCCGCATTTTGAGCGCACCATGGCGGACGGTGCCCTGAGCGTGAAACTGCTGTGCGAACTGGCCGCCGAGCGCGGGCTGCAGGTGGACATGCACTGCGACGAGTCTGACGACCCGCTGTCGCGCCATGTGGAAACACTGGCATTTGAGACCCAGCGCCTTGGCCTGCACGGGCGTGTGACGGGCTCGCATCTGACCAGCATGCACAGCATGGACAACTACTACGTGAGCAAGCTGTTGCCCCTCATGGCAGAAGCGCAGATGCATGTGGTGGCCAACCCGCTTATCAACATCACCTTGCAAGGCCGCCACGACACCTACCCCAAACGCCGGGGCATGACCCGTGTACCCGAGTTGCTGGCCGCCGGCATCAACGTGGCATTTGGGCATGACTGCGTGATGGACCCCTGGTACAGCCTGGGCAGCGGCGACATGCTGGAAGTCGCCCACATGGGTCTCCATGTGGCCCAAATGACCAGCCAGGCCGCCATGCGCCAGTGTTTTGAAGCGGTCACCGTGAACCCCGCCAAGGTCATGGGCTTGAAGGATCATGGACTGGCGGTGGGCTGCCACGCCGACTTTGTGCTGCTGCAGGCCCGGGACCCGGTGGAGGCACTGCGCCTGCGCGCCACCCGGCTCAAGGTGGTGCGCCGTGGCCAGTTGCTCGCCCAGACACCGCCAGCCACCAGCCAACTGAGTCTGCCCGGCCGCCCGCCCGAATCCTCCTGGATGACGTCCGGCAGTGACACCACTTCCCGTGAATAGTGGGGCATTTGTCACGAAACGTTAGCTAACAGCCCCTAATGGGGGATAGACAGCCTGAAAAAGAGGGATTACCCTTAGTAATAAGGGTCAATACCGTTGACCAGCAGAAAGTTTCTTATGTTTGGTTTTTTCAAGAAGCGCCCGCCCACTCCCTCTCCGCAGTCTCCGCCGGCGTCGAGAATGGCACCCCTGATGCCAGGCCCGGACTCCAACAGCTCCATTTCCAGCAATGACGTGCGGGTGGAGCTTGTGCGGGCCGTGCTGAAAGACACCATGCGGGCCCATGGCCTTCCGTCCGACTGGCTGCGTTGCGAGGTACACGCCTTGCCCGGCACCAAAACAAACGGCAACGGCCCGCTGCACATTCGCATCATCATGACCAAATGGAGCGGGACCTTGCTGAAATACACCATGGCGCTGGAGCACCTGATCCTGACCGGGTTGGATCGGTATGACCCCGCCGTAGACCATTCGGGCTACTCGGTAAGTTGGCAGTTTTCCAAGGAATGTGCCTGCCCTTTTCCGACGATGCCCGCACCAGAGACGTGGAGCAAGAAAAAAGCGCCTGCTCCGAAAGCTGCTGACACGGTTGACTTCTTTGACCGCCGACAGCAGGCTCGCCAGTCTGGTTCAGTCCAGGACCGGGGGTCCAAGGCCCCCAAGCTGGACCCCAACTACGTGGCACCGGCCTACGCTGACACCACACTGTCCCAGCCCTGACTGAAAAACAGCCTGAACTGCAGAGTGGTTCAGCGGGTCAGTCCCTTGGCTTGGCGAATGCGAGAGAGCAAGCTCACATGCTCAGGATCGTGCGTTTTGGTGGACGCCCCAGCCGCCAATTGGGCGCGAATCAGTCGATCCAGCGTTTCAATTTGGGGTGTTAAAGGCCCCAAAAACCGCGGCTCACCGCCCACACCCACCAACAGCGTGGGAAAGTTTTCAACGTCCAGCGGGTGCAACAGGTCGGCCTCGTCCTCGACATCGATCCAGAGGAAATCGACGCCAGGAAACCTGGCCTTGACTTTTTCAAAACGGCCGAGGTAGTCGCGGCAAACACCACACCATTCGGCGCACAGGCAAACCACAAGAACAGATTGGGGAGCAATAACCGCTGGTGATGTCATGGCGGGCTGACCTCAAATACCGGCGTTCATCTTGGAACACCCCGCAAAACGACATTCATGGATGTCGGCGCGGGCTGCCCCAGAGCACGCGGATTGACTAGACTGGCCAGAGACCCGAGTGCTGTTTTTTGCATGTTATCGGGCTTCAGGCTAAGTGCACCACGCGGAATGCGCTAAGAAAAACATAGCAAATTATTCCGCACGATAGCGCATCACTGCTCAGCAAAAGCCCGTTCAATAACGAAGTCGCCCGGTTTGGTGGTGTTGCCTTCCACAAAGCCACGCTTCTCCAGCATGTGCTTGAGGTCACGCAACATCGCCGGGCTGCCGCACAGCATCACACGATCAGTGGCGGGGTCAAGCTTGGTCAAGCCCACGTCGGCTTCAAGTTTGCCGGAGTCCAGCAAATCGGTCATACGACCCTGATTGCGGAAGGGCTCGCGGGTCACCGTGGGGTAGTACAGCAACTGGTC
>JBBKVN010000400.1:0-2562 GCA_037968455.1 Rhodoferax sp. | reverse complement strand
CAAGTCGCCCGGGTACTCCAGCTGCTTGTAAAAGTTGCAAAACGCATTCACGATCACCGGCCCTTCGCCTTGCGGGTTGGGTATGCAGCCAATCGCGTGCAACCACTCAATGCGGCAAGTCTCCAGATAGCGAAAGTACACCGCGTTGTTGACATGACCCATGGCGTCCATGTCGCCCCAACGAATGGCGATGCGGGCGTCATGCACCCACTTTTTCTGCGCTGGCAATTCGATTTTCATGCTCGTTTCCTTGGTAAAACAGGTTGGCGGCTGACCCGGCGCGGACTGGGCCAGCACCAGGGCGCTTGAGAGTTGGCAAACACTTCCATCACCAGCAGCGGCGCGCCACAACGGGTAAACACCGAGCGGCGCACGGGCAGTGCCCCAGCCGCCACGGTTTGCCCGGTGGCTTGACGCCAGGCCTTCTCAACGTCCCGCCCCAGTCGGCTCGCCGGGGGCAGGTTGGCAAACTCCAGCGGCGCACGCACGATGCCCTTGCGCTTGAACAAAACGTCGGCCAGCGGCCGTGTGCCCAAGCCCCGAATCGAGCGCCAGGGCCCCACCGAATGCGCATGAGCCGTGACGCTGCGGGCAAACACCACCGGCACGCCGTCCACACTCAGCACCACCTCCCGCACATAGCCGGGTCGCCGACCAGGCAAGCCCAGCGCGCGTGCTTCGTCAGGGTGCAAGTGCTGCATGCCCTGGTCCAGCACCCGCACGGTGAACGAGGCGCCGTGCCGCGCCAAACGGGCGCTGAGCGAGCCCGATGCACCCAACCACCGACGAACCCGCCGATCAAAACCGTTGTGAGTCGACCAAATCGTCATCGGTGCGCCCTGATCGAGGCCAAAATGCCCAGAGTGAACAGCACCGCTGCCAGCAGCTGCAAGCCGCCGGGCCAGGCACCGTCCCATACAAAGGAATAGAACAGCGCAAACAAGGTCTCGCTCACGATCAGTTGCCCGCACAAACTGGCGCTCAGGCGCTGGCTGGCAACGTTCCACAAAATACTGGCAGCCCAGCCAGAACCGACGCCCGTCGCTATGCAAACCATAGCTACTAGCGCCCCATCATCAAGGGCCAGGAGCTCATTCGGCGAAGAGCCTGCGGCCAGCCAAAGCAGCAAGGCGCCCACGCCCGTGGCAATGCCCACCCAGTTGGCCCATTCCGAGGCGCGAATCTCGGGGTGGCGTTTCAACCAAGCGGCATTGAGGATGGCAAACACTGTCCAGCTCACCATGGCGGCGCTGGCCAAGGCGACACCCCACCAAAACGTGCCGCCCGAAGCCTCCACAGCGACCAGTTCAGAACGCGTGGTGACCACCATCAGCAAAAGCCCCGCGCCCGTCAACGCCACACCAGGCAGCATGGTGGACCACTTCAAACCGGCTGGCTTGCCAAATAGCATCACCCACAGGGGAATGGTGCCAATGATCAGCGTGGGCACCTCGGTTCCTGCCCGGTGAATCGCCAGCGACAACAGCAAGTAGTAGGCCGTGGCGCCCAGCACGCTCATGCCCAAAGCCGTCATCGCCTGGCGCGGCGTGGGCAAGGTATGAGACCGCCAAGTGACGGCCATGACCAACGCCGCCATGGCGCCGTAACTGAGAAATCGCCCGGCCGTCAGGTCCACAGAGGACAAACCGGGCGTCATGCGGGGAACGACAAAAACGAGTCCCCACAGGGCCCCGGAGGCGAGGCCCGCCAAAATACCTGTCAGCATAGTGTTGTCGATCAGGCTCCGAAACCATCATCGGCGGCGATGACCGCCCCGTTGATGAAATGGCTCTCGTCCGAGCACAGCATCATCAGCACCGCATCCAGATCCTTGGGCTGCCCGATGCGTTTGCGGGGCAACATCTGAATCAACTTCTGCCCCTGCTCGGTTTGCCAATGGTGGTGGTTGATTTCGGTGTCGATGTAGCCCGGGCAAATGGCGTTGACGTTGATGCCAAAGCGGCCCCACTCCAGTGCCATGGCTTTGGTCATCTGCACCACAGCCGCTTTGCTCATGCAATAAACGCCAATTTGAGGCAGCACCCGCAAGCCCGCCATGGAGGCGATGTTCACAATACGTCCGCCGGTGAAATGCCCTGGCGCCGCCCCTTTGGCCCGGGCCAGCATGCGCTTGCCCACCTCCTGCGCGACAAAAAATGCGCCACGCACATTGGTGTCAAACACATAGTCAAAGTCTTCTTCCGAGACGTCCTGCAAACGCTGTGTGGTGCTGACGCCGGAGTTGTTGACCAGAATGTCAATCGAGCCGACCTCGGTTTCCGCGTGGGCCACCGCAGATTTGATGGAGGCCACGTCCGTCACGTCCAGCTCAATCACATGGGCGTCACCGCCCTCGCCGTCAATCTGGGCGCGCAACTCTTTCAACTTGTCCACCCGACGACTCGCCAGTACGACGGCGGCCCCGGCTGCCGCCAGGGTTCTGGCAAACTGGGCGCCCAGTCCGCCGGACGCGCCGGTGATCAGTGCCACGCGGCCGGAAAGATCAATGCTGTAAGCCATTTAGAGAACTCCCACGATTAAAAAGAACGATCGTTCTTTTTT
>JBBKVN010000399.1:0-4501 GCA_037968455.1 Rhodoferax sp. | reverse complement strand
GCGTATTGGCTGAGGTGGCCACCAGCCTGCCCTTGGTGTTTGCATTGCACCCTCGCACTCGCAGCAATATTGAACGCTTCGAATTGATGGACATGATTGATCCGACTCGAATGGTATTGCTGCCACCCCAGGGATACCTTGAAATGCTCGGACTTATGGCCGGTGCGGCCGTAGTACTCACCGACTCCGGTGGCCTGCAGGAAGAAACCACGGCCCTGGGCGTTCCGTGTCTGACCCTGCGTGAAAACACGGAGCGCCCCATCACGGTTGAGCAAGGCACCAATATTCTGGTTGGGCGAGATCGAACCTCTATTCTGGCCGCTGTGCAAGACGTCCTAGCCGGCAAAGGCAAGCGAGGCTGCATGCCCGAGTATTGGGACGGTCATGCAGCCGAGCGCATCGCGGCAGATCTTTATCAATGGTTGGGGCAGCGGCAGGCTGAGTCAACCCCCAATGCGGTTGCCGGGTAGGGGGCATTGGCATGGCAGCATCCTCAATTACCAATGCACTGACCATTGATGTGGAAGATTATTTTCAGGTCTCCGCGTTTGCGCCCCATATCAAACGGCGCGATTGGAACATGCAGGAATGCCGCGTGGAACGAAACATCGACTGCATTTTGGCCATGCTGGCAGATCACAATACCAAGGCGACGTTTTTTACGTTGGGCTGGATCGCCGAACGCTATCCGGAAATGGTACGAAAAATTGTCCAGCAGGGGCACGAACTCGCCAGCCACGGCTATGGTCACGAGCGTGCGAGCGATCAAACCGAAGCAAATTTTTTTTCAGATATCAATCTGGCCAAGCTAATCCTTGAGGATTTGTCTGGCACCCCCGTGCTCGGCTACCGTGCGCCCAGCTTCTCTATTGGCGCTGAAAACCTCTGGGCTTTTGACTGCCTGGTCCGCGCCGGGTACAGCTACAGTTCCAGCATCTATCCCATCCGGCACGACCATTACGGCATGCCAGACTCGCCCCGTTTTGCGTACGAAGTACGTCCAGGCCTGTTGGAAATTCCAATCACGACGCTACGGGCCTTTGGCCGCAACTTTCCCTCCAGCGGTGGCGGCTATTTCAGGCTGCTCCCTTACGCGCTGTCGCGCTGGATGCTGGGTCGCGTCAACGGCGGCGATCGCGAGCCGGGCGTTTTTTACTGTCATCCATGGGAAATCGACACCGAACAACCTCGCGTTGCCGGTATCAGCCACAAGACCCGGTTTCGACACTACGTCAACATTGATCGCATGGAAGGTCGCTTGAATCAGCTCCTGAGCGACTTCAAGTGGGGCCGCATGGATCATATTTTTCTGAAGCGCTTTGCGACATCGGGTATAGATGCGGTTGTCTGAGCTGCCCATGGTGAGCGTCAAGTATCTCCAGCCTCAAGATATAGCCACCGCCGCGCAATGGGATGCTTTCGTCTTCGATTGCCCGCAGGCCACCTTCTTTCATCGTTCTGGGTGGCAAAAAATCTTGCGCGAGATCTATCGTCACGACACCTATTTTCTGTATGCAGAGGAGGGCGGCCAAATACGGGGTGTGTTGCCTCTAGGGCATGTCAATAGTTGGTTGTTTGGTAACTCGCTCACCAGTTTGCCGTTTGCTGTTTATGGCGGTGTAGTCGCAGTCAGCGCGCATGTGGCAGACGCGTTGGAGCTGGAAGCGCAGGAACTTTCCAAACGCTTGGGGGTCGCCCATCTTGAGTTGCGTAATGTCAACCCGCGTCACCCTGAATGGCCTACCCAAGATCTGTATGTCACATTCCGCAAGGAAATCTTTCCGGACGAAGAATCCAACATGCTGGCCATCCCGCGCAAGCAGCGTGCCATGGTTCGCAAAGGCATCAAAAACGGCCTGGTCAGTGAGGTTGACCACACGGTCGATCGCTTCTTTGCCCTTTTTTCAGACAATGTCCACCGTCATGGCACGCCGGCCATGCCAAAGAAATACTTCAAGGCATTGCAGGTTGAGTTCGGCGCGGACTGTGAGGTGCTCACCGTCGTGGCGCCCGACGGTCGACCGTTAAGCAGTGTCCTCAGTTTTTATTTTAGGGACGAGGTTCTGCCCTACTACGCGGGCGACGACGAGTCCGCACGCGACTATGCAGCAAACGACTTCAAGTACTGGGAGCTCATGCGCCGGGCCTGCGCGCGCGGCATCAACGTGTTTGACTACGGCCGCAGCAAACAGGGCACGGGCCCTTACGCCTTCAAGAAAAACTGGGGGTTCGAGCCCACGCCCTTGCATTACGAGTACTGCTTGTACAAGGGCAATGCCATTCCTCAGAACAATCCTAATAATGCCAAGTACAAGTTGATGATCAACACTTGGCGCTGCATGCCTCTTGCGCTGGCCAATTGGCTGGGTCCATTTGTTGTGCGCAACCTCGGGTGAGTCACTGTGGGTAATTTACTGCTTCTGGTGCATCGCCTTCCCTATCCGCCCAATAAGGGTGACAAGGTCCGCTCCTACCATTTGCTGAAGCATCTCGCAAAGAAGCATCGTGTATTTTTGGGAACCTTTGTAGATGATCCTGATGATGAGGCTTACGTAGACATTGTGCGAAGCTTTTGTCAGGACCTGCATGTCGCCCACATTACCCCGCGCATTGCCAAACTTCGCAGTCTGAGCGCCTTGTTCTCCAATCAAGCGCTTGGTCTGCAGTATTACCGTGACGCAGGCTTGCAGTCATGGGTCGATCAAACACTAGCTACCCAGAAAATCGACGCCACCGTTATTTTTTCGTCGGTGATGGCTCAGTACTTTACCCCTGAGCTCGACGACAAATCGATCCCCATGTTGGTTGATTTTGTCGATGTGGATTCAGCCAAGTGGACGCAATACGCCGACAACCACCGGTGGCCCCTGTCGTGGCTGTACCGGCGCGAAGGGCGCCAACTCCTGGCCTATGAGCGTGCTGTGGCGGCGCGGGCAAAGCATTCATTTTTTGTCACTGAAAATGAAGTGGCCCTGTTTCGCGCTCAAGCCCCTGAATTTGCGGACAAGGTTGATACTTTGAGCAACGGCGTTGACGGCGAGTATTTTTCTCCCGATCCGGCGAGAGTCGCTCCTTTTAAACGCGATGGATCGCAACCCGGAGAGATTCCTCTCGTGTTCACCGGCGCCATGGATTACTGGCCCAATATTGACGCTGTGTCGTGGTTTGCGAACGATATCTTTCCTACCCTGCTAAAGGCCTGGCCCCAGCTGCGCTTTTATATTGTGGGGCGCAGTCCATCGGCGGCTGTTTTGGCTTTGGCGTCCGAATCCATTGTCGTCACCGGAACTGTTCCTGATGTTCGGCCCTATTTGCAGCATGCTTCAGTCGTCGTTGCGCCCTTGCGCGTTGCTCGGGGGATTCAAAACAAAATTTTGGAAGCCATGGCCATGGGGCGACCTGTCGTGGCCTCGCAGTCGTGCGCGCAAGCCATTGATGGGCAGATCGGCGAAGACCTTGTGCCCGCTGCCGATGGCGCTCAATTCTGAAATTTCGGCGTTGTTGAAGTCGCCCGCTCGGACGTTGGCGATAGGGCGGGCCGGGCGAGAAAGAGTGCTTGCCAACTACAGTTGGGACGCCCACTTGGCCGGCATTGATCGGTATTTGGGTGGCAAATTGCCCGAGCAGAAAAAAATATGACCTCACTTTCGCATGCTCCAAGCATCCCGCATCATGCCGGCTCCACTCCATCATGGCGACCAGCCATGTTGGCCATGGGGCTGTTACTGACATGGGTATTTCTTATCTATCGCGACACCGGCATGTCTATGGTGAGCATTTGGGAGCGCTCTGAAACCTTCACCCATGGGTTTCTGGTGCCACCAATCTCTATTTGGCTGATTTGGCGGAAGCGCCAAGCCCTTGCGCTCCAATCGCCTCAATCTGCGTTTTGGGTCCTGTTGCTGGTGGCGTGTGTTGCCTTTTTGTGGATGCTCGGCGAATTGGTGTCCGTCAATGCCGTCACGCAACTGGGCCTTGCGGCTCTGGTGGTGCTGAGTGTGCCTGCCATTTTTGGTCTGTCGGTTGCACGTCAAATTTTCTTTCCGCTGGGGTTCCTCTTTTTCGGCGTTCCCGTTGGGGAATTTGTCATGCCTCAACTCATGGAGTGGACAGCCGATTTCACTGTTTTTGCAGTGCGTTTGAGTGGTGTCCCGGTTTATCGCGAGGGTCTGCAGTTTGTCATTCCATCGGGGACTTGGTCCGTTGTGGAGGCTTGCAGTGGCGTCCGCTACCTTATTGCCTCAATCACAGTGGGTACGTTGTTCGCCTACCTGAACTACCAGTCCACTAAGCGTCGTCTGCTGTTCATCCTGGTGTCGATCCTGGTTCCAATTGTCGCCAACTGGCTCCGTGCTTACATGATCGTCATGCTGGGGCATTTGTCCGGAAATACCCTCGCCGTTGGTGTTGACCATTTGATTTACGGCTGGGTCTTTTTCGGGGTCGTCATCATGTTGATGTTCCTGGTTGGCGCACGTTGGTCCGAACCAGAGATGGTCGA
>JBBKVN010000398.1:0-2677 GCA_037968455.1 Rhodoferax sp. | reverse complement strand
GCCCTGAACTGATGCGCTCCCGCCTGATGGCGGTTTATGGTGTGTGGCAACGCGACTTGGAGTCAGGTGGCCAAGTTCGCCACCTGATCGCCGGCCACCTGAAAGACCTGACCCCGATGCTAGGCGGCTTGGCAACGCAGAGCCGGGAGTTTCATTGAACCTTACTGGTTAAATCTGTTTCACTGCGGCGGTGCGGGTGGCTTGTGCCCAAGATAGGGACGAATAAAAATGGAGGCCAAGGCCCCCATTTAAATTGAGAAAAATACGATTCAATCAAGTGTTTTTAGTCCGACGCCGCACGGCAGCCACTCCCGCCAAAGCCAAACCGAACAAAGCTAGGCTACCTGGCTCGGGCACATTGTTTCCTTGGCAGGCTGGGTCGTTCGGATTAAGCGCGCAGAAGTCCAGAATTTCCTGGAGTTTACTGGTGGCGAACGCGTTCACAAACGCGGTGACGGTGTCAGGATCGGATGAGCCTAAATCCGCCAGCGAGTACAAATTACCGCCGTGATCCTGGTACAAGTTATCGTATGAGGCGATGGTGCTTGTACCCGACAACACGGCGTTAAACAGTGCGCCATTGGCGGTCAGGAGTGCGTCCGCATCAGCCTCCGTGGTTGAATTACCGCCAGTTTGGCACCCGCTGCAGTTGTCACCGTTGGACGGCTCATCGGTAAAAAGGATGAGATTTTTTAGCGCACCTAGACGAAAACTAAACAGTGAAGTCTGCCCGTCGATACCGTTCAGGCCGAACGCAATGGCCGAATAGCCTGGCTCTGAGGATCCGCTTATCAATAAACCACTCGCAGCAGTGGCGAAACTGGTAGGGTTTGTCAAGTCGATGAGCATGCGAGGGGCACTTGCGCTACTGCCGTATCCGACGAGGCCGTAACGCGCATCAATGCCACCCGCAGACAAGATAGATGCAAACAACCCAATGTTGTTGCGAAGGTTCGCCTGCTCACTTGACATGGAGCCCGATTCATCAACCATCATAATGATGTCGGTCACGATGGCAGCTTGCGACTGATGCGCCAACCCAAATAGGGCTGAGACCCCAATCACACCGGACGCTAAAAGTTTATTGAGTTTCATGACGATTCTCCCCCTTGATGTTGCGTGTGATTGAAAACCAGCAAAATTTGTGCCAATCTATTGGCAATGCTCGCTAATTGATTGAAAACATTAGAGAATTTCTTTTTGAGAATGCAGGCGTGCCAAATCAAGCGCGGATAGATGGGACTGTGGTGTCAGATAATTCGACAGCATTTCTGGAGACGTTCGCAACTGCTTGAGACAGCCTGGGCTCCGAAAGTTGTTTGTAACGGTGCGAGTACGGTTCTCTCTTGAATACGATCTATGTCTTACACCCGAGATGCTTATTCCAACTATTTGATGCGATCCAAGGCGACGCCTGAGAAAAGGTGATAGACGTCGTGTTGCCGACATTCGCGTTGAATAGCCATGACGGAATCAAATGGTGCCAATGTATGGCCTAGTTGGCCGGAGTCCGAAACCAATGCATTTAATCCGCGTGAAACTGATCCGCGTTCTTGCCTTTGAATGGGGCGTAAAAGGCCTTGATGGCGATCATGTCGGCTTCAATGTCGCCTGTGGGTTGAAGGACCGGGCCCAAGCCGCCTCGTTTGTGGCTGTAGTCCAGATAAGCCATCACGATGGGCACCTGGGCACCCACGGCAATGTGATAGAAGCCGGTTTTCCAATAGTGTGCTTTGCTGCGGCTGCCTTCGGGCGCCACGGTGAGTTGCAGCGGGCCGGTAGCGGCCTTGATGGCTGCCACCGACGCAGCGACCAGGTTGTTGGATTTTTCCCGGTCAACGGGCAAGCCTCCCAACCACATCATCAGACCTCGAAACGGGGGCTTGAACAAGTCATTTTTTCCCATCCAGTAGAGATCGAGCCGCAACACAAAAGCGACCATCAAGGTGTAGGGCAAGTCCCAGTTGCTGGTGTGGGGCGCCGCAATGAAAACGCTTTTCTCCGCGCCAGGCGGCAGGCTGCCTTCCACTTTCCAGCCAGCGAGTTTCAGAATTCCGATGGAAAGCGCGCGCAAGACGGTGTTGACGATGGGGGTGGAAAAGATGGTGCGGTGCATGTAAGTGAGCTTGGCAATAGTGTCCCGACGTGGGCTTGACCGCTCCATGGGCCTTCCAATAGAGCGCTGGATTATCTCGCAGCCTTGAAACCGGTCCCACGCCAGCTTGGCCGACTGCTTGCGCACCCGTCGGCCAGCCTTCAAAGGCGAGCCCCGCCAAACCACCTATGATCCCGGTCACTTAAAAGACCATCTATGACTGCCCTGTTGACGCCGCCGTGTACGACCCCCATGAAAAGAAACCATGTTTGATGCTGTTGACGCCGCAATCCGCCGTTCTGTCTATGGACGCTGGGTGGTGGGACTGGTGGCCTGCACAGCACTGGTCGCCTGGGATGTGAGTCACCGCGACCTGCCGCCTTCTGAGGCGCGGGCTGCTTGGGCCGCGCGTCAAGTGGTGTCAAACACGCAGGCTTGGGTCAAAGATGGTCAGGGCCTGATCCCCATGCCCGCCAACACGCCGGCTGCGCATGCCAGCAGCCTGGTGGCCATGCCCAAGGGAAGCTCCTCTGTACTCAGCGCCTTCTGGTTTGCAGGTGCCCGTGAAAGTGCGCCCGATGT
>JBBKVN010000397.1:0-2617 GCA_037968455.1 Rhodoferax sp. | reverse complement strand
CCGAAAGGTCATCCACCATGCACGCTACGCGCAAACTCTGGACCTGGCTCGCCATCATCTGTGCGCTGTCATTTGCGGTCCTGGGTTGGGTCGGCACTGAGATTTATCTCAAAGCCCCGCCCATTCCCAAACAAGTCATCAGTACCGAGGGCACCGTCCTCTTCTCCGAAGGTCAGGTGCAGCACGGACAAGAGTCCTGGCTGTCCGCTGGCGGCCAGCAACTGGGCTCGGTCTGGGGCCACGGCAGTTATGTAGCACCCGACTGGTCAGCCGACTGGTTGCACCGCGAAGCCCTGGCGCTGCGTGCCATTTGGGCCGAACGCGATCACGGCCAGGCCTTTGAGAGCTTGAGCGTGGGCCAACAAGCCGAGCTGAACGGCCGTCTCAAAGCCGAGATGCGCCACAACAGCTATGACGCCGCCACGAACACCATCACGCTCTCGGCTGACCGGGCTGCAGCGGTGGCCAGCGTGGTGGACCACTATGTGAAGTTGTTTGGCACCGACCCCGGCATGGACGCTTTGCGTGAGCAATACGCCATGAGCGCCGGCACCCTGCCCGACCCGGCGGACCTGCAGTCTTTGCCCGCCTTTATTTTCTGGTCGTCTTGGTCTGCCACCACCGACCGTCCTGGCGAAACCGACCTGAGCTACACCAGCAACTGGCCGCATGAGCCGTTGGTGGGCAACACCCCCACGGTAGGCGCCGGTATGTGGTCGATTGCCAGCATCATCTTCATGATTGCCGCCATTGCGGGCATGATTTTTGTGCACTCCACAGCCAAAGAAGAGGGTGACCCCACGCCGCCCAAGAACGATCCGCTGTTTGACCTGAAACCCACGCCGTCCATGCGGGCCACCAAAAAATACTTCTTTGTGGTGATTGGTTTGATCCTGGCCCAGGTGGGCATGGGCGTGGTGACCGCTCACTATGCGGTCGAAGGCCAGAGCTTTTTTGGTTTTCCGCTAGCGCAGATTCTGCCGTTCACCGTGAGCCGCACCATTCACACCCAGTTTGCGGTGTTGTGGATTGCCACCGCGTGGCTGGCCACGGGTCTGTACATTGCGCCGGCCATCTCGGGCCATGAGCCCAAGTACCAAAAACTGGGCGTCAACCTCTTGTTCTACGCCTTGTTGTTCATCGTGGTTGGCTCCACCGCAACCGGTTGGTTGGGCACCTTGCAACACCTGGGCAACGACTACAGTTTCTGGATTGGCAACCAAGGCCTTGAATTCACCAGCATGGGCCGGGTCTGGCAAGTGCTGCTGTTTGTGGGCCTGTTGTTCTGGGTCACGCTATTGGGCCGGGCCCTGATGCCCGCCCTGAAAAGACCGTCTGAGAGTCGCGGCCTGATCACCATGGTGTTTCTGGCGGCCCTGTGTATTGGCGGCTTCTACGCCACCTCGCTGGTCTGGGGTCAAAAGACGCACTACGCCATGATCGAGTACTGGCGCTGGTGGTTGGTCCACCTCTGGGTGGAAGGCTTCTTTGAAGTGTTTGCCACTGCGGTGATTGCGCTGCTGTTCACCCGCCTGGGTCTGATCCGCGCGGCCACGGCCAACAGCGCCATCGTGATGGAAACCATTGTGTTTTTATTCGGCGGCATTCTGGGCACCTTGCACCACCTGTATTTCACCGGCACACCGACCTTTGTGATCGCCATTGGCGCCATGTTCTCAGCACTTGAAGTGGTGCCCCTGGCCTTGATTGGTGTGGAGGCGTTTCGCAACTACCAGCGCTCCAAAGCAGCGCCCTGGGTGCAGAGCTACAAATGGCCCATTCTGTGTTTCATTGCCGTGGGTTTCTGGAACGTGGTGGGCGCAGGCTTGCTGGGCTTCACCATCAACACCCCCATTGCGCTGTACTACATGCAGGGTCTGAACATGACGGCGGCACACGGTCACGCGGCGCTGTTTGGGGTGTACGGCATGCTGGGCATTGGCCTCTTGCTGTTCTGCCTGCGCGGCCTGTCTGACCGGGCGGCCTGGTCTGACAAGCTTTTGCAACCC
This sequence comes from Rhodoferax sp., assembly GCA_037968455.1. Taxonomy (GTDB): domain Bacteria; phylum Pseudomonadota; class Gammaproteobacteria; order Burkholderiales; family Burkholderiaceae_C; genus Rhodoferax. The sequence goes on along the minus strand of JBBKVN010000397.1, from coordinate 608 downwards.
ATGTTCTGGTCGCTCAATATTGGTCTGGCCATGATGGTGTTCATCTCACTCGTGCCTGCCGGTATCTACCAGGCGTGGGCCAGCATCACCAAAGGCATGTGGTTTGCCCGTTCCCCTGAGGTGATTCATTCGCCTTTCATGGAAACGCTGGTGTGGATGCGGGTGCCCGGTGACGTGGTCTTTGCCATGGGTTGCGTGTTCCTCGCCCTGTTCGCCTTGCGCTTGGTAACCGGCGCCAAACAAGCCGCTCCCCGCGTGCCATTGGCCGCCACCAAGCGCGCTTAAACGGTCGGTGAACTTCAAAAACCGGGCGCCAGGGGAAACCCAGGCGCCCGGTTTTTTTTCGTCTCAGACATTTGGGCTTGTGCTTTGGCCACGTCCCAAAATGCCCGCGCCAGGGGCGACAGCTTGCTCACGTCCAGGCAGGCCAGCCCCACGGTGCGCGGCTGCGTGGGCAACAGGGAGCGGTAGACGACGCCCTCATGCTCGTCAGGCAGGGCCAAACGGGCCGCCACGGAGACCCCCAGTCCGCGACGCACAAATTCCAGAATCGAGACAATTTGGGTGAAGTGGTACAGCACGTTCGGGCGCGCGTCATGGCGCTGCAG
>JBBKVN010000396.1:0-3695 GCA_037968455.1 Rhodoferax sp. | reverse complement strand
CGAGCAGTCCTGGCAGTGGCACGTTTTTGCAGTTCTGTAGCTTCAGATTCAGTAAGTTTCATCGCACCCTCCAATGCGTGCGATATTACTTCCTAATTAAGCGTTACAGTCCACTAGTTACCTGGATGTCACAAATCGCGTTCACGCAGAAGTGGCTTTGCGCGCCAGCGAAAGCAGGTTACGCGATTTTTCCCTATCGTCGTCTAACTTGGTATTTCGAGACCGACGCAGACCTTTGTGCGCGCTATCTGTTGAATTGCCGTAAGCGCGCGGCCAATACACCTTGACGGTGTTGGCGCTATGCGAGTAATGGTTGCCAGCGGTGCGGCAGCAATTCATCAATGCAGCTGTTCTTCTGAGTCGGCAAGCGTGCCAGCACATCCTTCAGATATTCATACGGGTCATGCCCATTGAGCTTGGCGCTTTGGATCAGGCTCATTACCGCAGCTGCACGCTGGCCCGCACGCAATGATCCCGCGAATAACCAGTTGCCCCGACCAATTGCAATCGGCCGAATCTGGTTCTCGATCCAGTTGTTGTCGATGGGCAGGCGCCCGTCATCCACAAACCGGGTCAGTGCCACCCAGCGTTTCAAGCTGTAGTCCAACGCTTTGGCGGTGGCAGTCCCATCGGTGACGCGTTGGCGCTGCAACAGCATCCACTGGTGCAAGGCATCAACCAGCCGCTTTGATTTTTCTTTGCGGATGCGCCCTCGCTCCTCGGGCTTGAGATGTTTGACCTCCCGCTCGACCTCATACAACTGCCCAATGGTGGTCAGCGCCTGTTGGGCAATTTCGCTCTTGTTGCTGACTGAGAGGTCAAAGAACTTACGCCGGGCGTGCGCCATACAGCCCACCTCGGTGATGGACGCGCCAAAGCTGGCTTTGTAGCCACTGAAGTCGTCACAAACCAAGCCCCCGCTCCAGTCTCCCAGGAAGGTTCTTGCATGCTCACCGGCGCGGGACTCGCAGAAGTCGTAGACCACGGTCTTCAAATCTTCGAAGGCCCCCGGCGCGTAGGCCCAAAGGTAAGCACGATGGGTTTTCTTATTGCCTGGCTTGAGCATCGCCACCGGGGTTTCATCAGCGTGTAACACCGCTGACTTGAACATGGCGGTCTTCATCGCATCGACCAGCGGCTGCAATTGCACGCCACACACGCCCACCCACTGAGCCAAGGTGGAGCGGGCAATGGTGTAGCCGGAACGACCAAAGATGGTCTCCTGGCGGTACAAAGGCAGATGGTCCGAGTACTTGGCCACCAGCACCTGTGCCAGCAAACCCGAGGTGGGCAGGCCCTTGTCGATGATCTGAGCGGGCACCGGCGCTTGCGTCAGGGTCTGGCACTCGGAGCAAGCCCACTTGCCACGGACATGGCGCTGCACCGTGAGCACGCCCGGCGTGTAGTCCAGCTTCTCGCTGACATCTTCGCCGATGCGCTTCAACTGGCAGCCGCAGGTGCAGGTGGTGCTGTCGGGTTCGTGGTGCAGTTCAACGCGGGGCAGCTCTGGTGGTAAGGCTGCGCGCTTGGGTTGCTGGCGGGGTTCTTTGGCTGCTTTGTCAGGGGGTGCCAGGTCTTGGAGTTCTTGCTCAATGGCAGCAATGTCGGCGTCTATGGTCTCATCGAGCAAACTGGCCTGGCCGGCGTCGAGTTGCTCACGACTACGGCCAAACTTCCAGCGTTTGAGAACCGCCATCTCATGGGTGAGCTGGTCGATCTTGGCCTGGCGGTGCAGGATCTCGCGTTCCTTGCTGGAGATGGTTTGGTCCAGGCTTGCGATCTGTTGGTCGCGTTCCCTGATTTGGATCTCGTGTTGACTGATTTGCAGATCGTTGCGAGCGACTTGTGCGATCAAGTCACTGGCGAGCTCGCGCAGTTGCTCTGCGTTCAAACCGGACAGTAATTCGGGGGCGACAACCATGAACGCAAGTGTGCCCGCGCCTCGCAGAAAAGCCTATTGGAGCATCCCCCAATAGACGCAAAAACGCCCCGAAATCCCGAATCACACCACGCTGATAATGCCGCTACTGCCAATGCGCGACCAGGGCAAACCCAGCACCAAGGCATCCAATTGGGCGCGGCTCAAACTCACGCGATTGACGCCATCGGGCGCACTTGTCTGCGGCCAGACGAAGTGGCCCTGGTGCAGCCGCCGGGCTACCAGCCAGATGCCGATGCCGTCATGCACCAGCACCTTCATGCGGTTAGCGCGCCGGTTGGCAAAGAGATAGGCCGTATGCGGGTGGGCGGCACCAAATACCCCCACCACACGGGCCAGCGCCGTGTCCGTGCCGGCGCGCATGTCCAGGGGCACGATGGACAACCAGACCGCGTCGATACGGATCACGGCAAGCACTCGCGCAGCCACTGCGCGCAGGCGGCGCCACCGGCAAGAGGCCAGTGCACGACGATTGTGGCGTTGGCGCGTTTGACCTCAATGCGGATGTCAGCAGCGGGCTGCTCGATTGCAGGCTCTGTAGCCGAATTCAAGGTGAGCGGCACAAAGGTCTGTGGTCGATTGACCAGTGTGCCCTGGCTGTGTTCGTGCAACCAGCGGTGCACGATGTTGGCGTGATGCCGTGCTGCATTGCCACCCCGGCAATGGACGCACAGGGCTGGGCGCAGGCGCCCACAACTTGCAGCTTGAGTTCTGGGCTGTAGAAACGCCTCTTGGGGGCCTGGGTGGTGCGAGCGTCGCTCGCCATGGTGTGCATGATGTTCATCGCGCACACTATCTCCAAATGTCAGCGCGTCATCAAGGTGTGTTGGCCGGACGCATACGGTTCGTCGGCGCATTGTGGGGCGTACACCGAACGTTCAGCACCCCCAGAGCTTAATAATGTCGCGGTGGTCGAGCTTTGCACGAGGACGATCAGTGCGCAGACCATTGCCCAATCAGTGGGGGTGTGCAGGCCGACGTTGTACAACTGGAAAAATCAACTACTGGGTCGTGAGGCCTCAGCATCCATGAAGCGGCACAAAGATTCTGGGCCAATCCCAAAACAAAAAGATCTCACAGAATTGCAGCAGCACGTCGCACTGCTTGAACGTGACATCCGGCGCTTGCAGCTTGAACATGACCTACTGAAGAAGGCCAATGAACTGTTAAAAAAGGCCTGGGCGTCGCCCCGCAGCTCCTGAGCAATCGGGAGAAGACCCTGCTGGTTGACGCCCTGAAGCACACGTATGCACTCGCAGAGCTCCTTGGCGAACTTGACCTGGCCCGTAGCTCCTACTTTTATCACTGCGCCCGGCTAAGGAGTCCTGACAAATACGCTGACGCTCGGGTTGCCATTGCCGATGTCTTCCAGAGCAATCACCGTTGCTACGGTTACAGGCGAATTCGTGCAGCACTTGGCCGGCGCCATCTGCATATCTCCGAGAAAGTCGTCCAACGCTTGATGAAGCAGGAATGCTTGGTTGTTGCCGCCAATCGAAGGCGTCGGTACGGGTCTTACCTGGGAGAAATCAGCCCTGCACCAGAGAATCTCATCAATCGGGACTTCCAGGCTGCGACCCCGAATGAGAAGTGGCTGACTGACATCACAGAGTTCCATATCCCGGCTGGGAAGGTGTATCTCTCCCCTGTGATCGACTGCTTCGATGGTTTGGTAGTCAGCTGGACCATTGGCACACGTCCAGACTCCGACTTGGTGAACACAATGTTGGATGCTGCAATTGAGACGGTAGCCAGC
>JBBKVN010000395.1:0-9780 GCA_037968455.1 Rhodoferax sp. | reverse complement strand
AGTCCTCCCTCGACGAGTTGACACTTTCATATATCCAGAACCTGTACCGCGCCGAAAAAAGCAATGCTGATGTGGCGATCCTGTTGGCAAGATCCCGGCAATTGGATCTCGATGTTTCCTCGCTGCGGGCTATGGTTTTTTCCATCACAGTGGACGGGGATGAACGCCAGCGAACCGAGTCCCGGAAATTGCTTGCCAGCGCTTATGCGCGGGCGATTGCGGGAAGCACGGACGCACACATTCGAGGTCAATTGACCGCCGAATTTATTCAGATCATGGACGCTGCTTTGGAGGATGAAGTTCCCACCCAACTTGCCCGGTTCTTTTCAGAGCAGGCGTTCGAGCTTGGCGCCCCCAAGCTGGGAATGGCGTACTTGAAGTTGGTCAAAGGCAATCGAATCCCTGATGTATTGGAGCGATATGCAAAAGTTGCAATTGGTGAGGGCAAGTTCACTGCGGCGTCATCGTTTTTCATGCTGGCTCGCAACGAGGTATCCGACATCGATGAAGCCCGCCGACTTTTTCAGGCTGGGGTTGGGGCACTCATGGCATCCAGCCAATTCAAGCAAGCCATGATGGCGGCCGACCAGCACGTTGGGAATCTGGCAAATGACCCCGATACCTTGCGGTATTTGGCGAAAACCGCTTTGGCTGCTGGCGACACTGCCAAGGCTGCAACCTATGCCCGAAGACTTGTTTTCGAGCGACCCAACCGGGGTTTGACGCAATGAGTCTCAAAGCATGGCTCACAGGCATGGCGTGTTCATCTTGCGTGGTAGCGCATGCGGGGGCTGATCCGGCGCAGGCGACGGATTACTACTCGGTCCAGATAGCCAGCGGCAAAGATGCCGCTGCGCTGGCGACCCTGTTTGAACGCTATGCCGACCTGCCCTTTGTTCGCATTGAGCGACGGGGGGCCATCTTTACTTTGAGGGCGGGGTTTTGGCCGGATGCGTCCGCAGCCAAGCAAGCGACTGCTCAGGCCGGACCCGACCGCGGGTTCTTGAGAGTTGCAGTGTTTAAACCTGACGCGATTGTGAGACGGAACTGGGGGGACGAGGAGCCAGTTCGCCAAGCGCCTTCTCTGGCAATACCCATCAACGACGCATTACCGGGTGAGAAGGCGCCTGAACCGCTGGCACCCAAATTTGCGACTGTCGACGCAGTCGTTTTTCCAACCAAAGCTGAGCGGGATCCAAGGGCCGGCACTGACGTTTTGAAACCATTTGACCAGGACGACTACGTTTTGGCATTTGGCGTCTTTTTGGGCTCAGGCGATCTGGAGCGGGCGTTTCGCGTTGCTGAAAAGGCAGTTGAGGTGGTGCCGGCCAACACCGATTGGCGACGAAAGTTGGCTCAGGTATCCGAATGGACCCACCGCCCCACACGAGCGGCCGAGCAATGGGAGTGGCTATTCCTCCAAGGTGATCAATCCGCTGCCACAGTGGCCACCGTCATTCGGCTGGCACCCCTCCTGAGTTCCCCGCTCGTGGCCTTGCAGGCCTGGGAGGTGCGGGCCCGGCGAACGACGTTGAGCAAAGAAGGGTGGAATGACATTTTTTGGCTCTATGAATCGGCCTCATTGCCGACACGCGGGTCTGAGTTTTTCGAAGCACGATTTCTCCAAACCAGAGAGCCGGCCCTTTTGGAATATGCCGCGCGGCTAGCGGAGAATTCCGGCAACGAGGCGCGTGCCCGTGATCTGTACCTGAAGCGGGTGGGGTTAAAGCCATCATCGATGGATGTATTGCTCCGCCTTGCTCTCATGTTCATTCGCAACGACGAAATGGGAAAGGCCCTGACGCTGATGCAAGCGCATCAGGCAGACGTACCGCCAGAGGCGATCGAATTCTGGAGATTACTGGGGCAGATTGGATGGGCTCAGCGCGACTACGCCAGCGCCGAGAAAGGCTATCAACGCGTGGCTATCTCAACAGAGTCAACGGCCGCCGATTGGTCTCGCTTGATCTTTCTGGTCCGCCAACAACATCCTGCCGCGGCCGCTGGCCTCGCGTTGGAGGCCTTCCGTCGCTTTGGGGCCCCTGACCAGTTGCATTTGAGCCTGGAGTTGTATGCAGAGGTTGGGGATTTCCAAGCCCAGGGGCGTATTTTCGATTCGCTTGATCCGCAAGCGCTTGCTATGGCTGAGCGCAATCTCAGATTTTTGCTCCTCAGGTCGCAATTTCATCGCCGGCAAAAGGCACCGGATCTGGCGTGGAGCGATTTGCAGTTGGCTCAAAAACTCGCACCCAAAGACACCGACGTCGCACTCAGCACTCTTTGGTTTTTGATTGACGAGAAGCGCACGAACGATTTGTCTGACGCGTTGAAGCGCTATCAAAGCCCCAGTTTGGCCGACGGCCGATTCTGGCTGCCTCTGGCCGTTGCCAACCAGACCATGGGGCGCACGCGGGAGAGTCTTTATTGGTATCGGCGTGCCCTGGTCTCCGGTGCCGATGACCCCTTGTTGTTGTTGAACTATGCCGACGCACTGGAACTCAGTAAGAGTGTGGGCATGGCTGCCCGAGTGCGACGGCATGCGTGGATTCTGCTGAAGAATCAGCGCCCGGCCGTCGGTGTGTCCCCCTCACTTGACGGGGCCCCTGAGTTGTTGGCCTTGGCGCGCTTGTCTTTGCTTGATCAGCCTGGTGACCCAGGCCTGCGGCTTGTGCGTGAGTTGGTGACTCGTCTACGTGACCAGGCGCCGGATCCGCAAGCGACGTCACAGTGGAACGCCCTGGTGTTGGGTTGGGCCATTCTTAAAGAGCAGTACCCCAATGCACAGACCTGGATGCTGCGACGATACGGACAGCAACTGCAAACGACCCCTCCGGTTTGGGGCCAAGCCCAGGTGGCTTTGCAGCTCGGAGACACCGGGGAGATGTCGCGCTTGCTTGGCGCCAAGGGCAAGGATTTGCCGATCTACAACCAATACGACATGGCCTATGCCTTGGGTCATGTACAAGAGGCCTTGGGCGTGTCCTTTCATGGCATGTCGCAGGGGTTTGGCGACGAACCACTGTATGACCGGTTTCGCCAACACGCGCCTCTACAAGCCAACTACGTTCAGGTGAGAGTGAGCAACGACAATTTGGGCGCCCTGTCGAGCAAGGGTCTTCAAATGGAGGCGCGCCTCAATCTCCTGCCTGGCGTTCAAACCGTCCTTGGCTGGTCGCGTGCCTCGCAGTCTTCCGATGATTCTGTGCTGTCCACCCTGGTGAAAGAGGCGGATCGCCTGGCAAGCCTGGAAACCCTTTGGACCAGCTCCTTGGGGCAAAGCAGTCTGACGTTTCTTCAAAAGCAGGAGTGGCAGAGTTATACGGGCCTGCGTTTTCGCCAGGCCAGTCAGCTGGGCGCGCGATTGAGCGTGGAGTTGGGGGTCGACTATCACTCCGAATCCAGCGCCAGTCTTCCGCTCCGTTTGGCCGGGTACGAAAATCGACTCTACGGCAGCATCAATTACGCGCTGGGCAAACGAGAGTACCTTAGGGCGGCGCCTCAGGTAACGCAGTACTACACCCAAAATGGTGATTTTCTGGGCAGCGGACGTGGCCTCGACCTTGAAGCGGGTTATCGCATTCGCGCCGACTACCCAGATTGGCGAGCTCGGGCTCTGGTCAGTTATCAGGAATTCAACCCCAGCGGCCGCCTTGGCGCGGACGCGCTAGCGCTTTTGCCGGCCAGTTTTCAGGCGGGCCTTGCTTCCGCAACGATTGACCCAGTTCGTTATTTCATCCCCGAGGGCTCGACAACCTTTGGTGCCTGCTTGAGCATGGGTGAAAACCTGGCGGGCCAAAACCTGCAAACCACTTACAGCCGGGCTTGGCGACCGTTTTTGGATGTCTGCTTGAGACACAATACCGTGGCCGGAACGGGCTACACCGGCACCCTTGGCGTGGTGGGATCCCTGAGTGGCGAGGACCATGTGTCCTTGCAATGGCAGAAGAGTGATGGCACGGCACCTGGTTCTGATGCAAGTCGCACCCTTTCACTGCGCTATCGACACTATTTTTAGGAGCCACTTGTGATCAGCTTTTTGCCCCGAATTTCTATTTTTCTCGCCACGGCGCTTTTAACAGCCTGCGCGACGGGTGTGCAGTCCGTTGCGAGCCAGGAAGTGGTCAACCCCACAGCCAAGTGGGCCTTGCTGCCCCTCGCGAACAACACAGACACCCCTCAAGCGGCTTTGTCGGCGGAAGCCATGGTTGAACACCTGCTGCGCAGCCGCGGCATCACCACGCTCGTGCAGTACCCCGCAACCCTGTCGCGCGACAGCCTTTTTGAGCCCACAGAGCGAAAAGTCAGCGACGAGGCGCAAAAGTGGGCCGTTGCTCAAAACGTGCGCTTTGCAGTGGCGGGTAGCGTTGAAGAATGGCGATACAAGGTCGGGATCGATGGCGAACCCGCTGTCGGTGTGACCTTGAAGGTCATTGACCTCGCCAATGGCCGGGTGGTTTGGAGTGCTTCCGGCGCGAAAAGTGGCTGGAGTCGGGAGGCCTTGTCCGGAGTTGCCCAGAAGCTGCTGGCCAGTCTGATCGCGAGTTTGCCATTGGGTGGTTCCCCGGCCGGTACCCCGTAACGAACGATGCCGCGCTTCAGCGTCGTTTCCCTGTTCCAGCGGCCTACCCGCGCCGGAGTGATCGCACCTGAACGGATCACGGGCCTGTCGCAATGGGCGGAAGTTTTGCTTATCCCACTGTTGGCCATTGCCATCGGGTGGCTGGCGCGGCCATCTGATCCACTGTTGTTGACGACACGCTTTCCTTGGCTCTGGTTGGCGCCTGTGCTCATCTCATTGCGCTACGGCGTGATGCCGGGGTTGATAGCAAGCCTGTTCATCGTGATGAACTGGTTGGTCGCAGAACGACTTGGATTACTGGCGGAGAACTTGTCGCCGGAATACTTTTTTGGTGGCGGGTTATTGGTCTTGTTGTGCGGCGAGTTCAGCGATGTGTGGCGAGATCGAAATCAGCGCATGGATGAAACCAACCTGTATGTGACGGAGCGCCTGTCCCGGTTGACCAAGCGCCACCTTCTCTTGAACCTGTCTCATGATCGCCTTGAACAGGAAATGCTTGCCAGGCCGGGCTCTTTGAGAGACGCCCTGGCCCGCTTGCGGACCATCGCCATTGAAGGGGGCCCAAGTGCCGCGCCCATGCCGGGAGCAGACAGTCTGCTCAATCTGTTGTCTCAGTATGTGAATATTGAATCCGCCGCGCTCTACCAGGTGATGCCCAAGGGCACTGGTTTGGTCTTGGGGCAGGAGGTGGCGCGTCTGGGGGCGCCGGCAGCATTGGACCCAAATGACGAGTTGCTGCAATTGGCGCTTGAGCAAGGGAGTCTTGTTCACATTGCGAGCAAAGAGGTGAGTCTTCGACGCAAGTCCAATCAGCTCATCGTGGCACCCCTGATTGCAGGAATCGACACCGTGGTGGGTGTGTTGGCAGTCACACGTATCCCGTTTTTCTCGCTGAATGTCGAAAATCTTCAGATGATGTCGGTGATCTTGGCGTATCACGCCGACAACAGCCACAACGCCCCTGGCGTGGCGCGGATTCTTGAGCGAATTCCCGTTATGCCTGCGCTGTATGCGGAAGAGTTGATTCGCATGACCTTCATGCAAGAGAAGGTTGGAATTGCCAGCCACATTGTTGTGATGACCTTTGATGGCAAAGGGCACGAAGAAATTCCAACTGAATTTTTGAGGATCAAGCGAGGTTTGGATTTGTACTGGCAAACCGTTGTGGATGGGGCACCCGTCATTGCCGTGCTTTTGCCCTTTGCGACGCCGTCAGTCAAAGACGGTTTTTTGGCACGAGTCGAGGAGTGGTTGGAATTACGATTCAAAGGTGGTTTCGATGTGCTTGGTATTCACTTGCGAGCCATTGACTTTGCCACCGAAGACCCGCTGGACGTGTTGTCCCGAATGCTCAAGGTCTGACTCATCATGAAAACCATTCATTGGGTTTGGAGTGCAGTCTTGGCCGATTTCGGTCTGTTTTTCAGTGCTCCGATTCTGTCCAAAAGCCAGGCCGCTTTGATGGCCGTGCTTTTAGCACATGCACTCGCCAGTGCTGTGGTTGCCACGGGTACCTACTTATTGCTACCGACCCGGTTTCGAAAACCTCGAGCCATTGCCGTCTGGATGTTGATGTTCACGTTTGCATTCATCGCCCCAGTGGTCGGTGCCATCGGTATTTTGATGCTAACGCGAATGACCCTGCGCAAGCGCTTTCACCAGACGCGGTTTGCCGTGCCCGTGACCGTCGATTTGCCAGAGTTCGATGTACAAACCAAGGCGACCCATCGTGGCGGTCACGGTGCGATTCGCTCCCGATTGGCAGTCAATGTCCCGGATGACATTCGCATGCAGTCATTGCTGACCCTCCAGGCGGCACCACAGCGGGCGGCGAATCCGATTCTGGAGGACTTACTGGGTGACAGCACGGACGATGTCCGTTTGGTTGCCTTTGGCATGCTGGATGCCAAGGAGACCCGCTTGTTCAATCACATCAAGCGCGAAAGAGAAGCTTTGCTCGACGACGAATTGCCAATTTCCCAGCGCCGGGCCTGTCTGCTTCACCTTGCGGAATTGCATTGGGAGTTGGTGTACTCCGCCCTGGCTCAAGGGGAGTTGCGTCGACATATTCTGGAGCAGGCGCGAAAACACCTGGACGCAGCTTTGGCGGTCGATATGCAAGCAAGCTCCGGTATGTTGTTCCTGAAGGGACGGATCTTGCTAGCGCAAGGTGACCTGCCATTGGCCCAGGAATTCTTTCAGCGGGCCGTGGCGGCGGGTTACCCCAGCGTCTCCGCCTTGCCCTATTTGGCTGAAGTTGCCTTTATCAATCGTGATTTCGGGTACGTGGCGTTGGCAATGGAGCAATTGGTGGTGCTGAACGTCGCCTCGAAAACCCGGGCGATCGCTGACCTTTGGACCGGACGTGACAACGTGAGCAAGCTCAGTGACCGCAGATACCTCCCCCACATCTAAGTCCGCCTACCCGCGATCGGAGCACGTGGATGTGCTTTTCCTGCTTGAGGGGACTTTTCCCTTTGTCGCAGGAGGTGTATCGAGCTGGGTCAATCAAATCATTCGCGGCTTTCCTGACATCCGGTTTGGCGCCATTTTTCTGGGCAGCCGCCCGCAAGACTATGGTGACCTGCGGTACGCCTTGCCCGACAACCTGGTTCACCTGGAGGTGGCCTACCTGTTTGAGGACAAAGCCAACCCGCCTGTCAAACCAGTCAAGGCGCCACCGGCGACCATGAAGGAAGTAGAGAGCTTGCACGAGTTGTTTGAAACCGACTTCAAGCACCCGAAGTGCCCACACATGCTGGCCAGCTTGATGGACGAAGCCGGGCCCGACGGAAAACTCACCCACGATGTTTTCCTTTACAGCCGGGCCTCTTGGGATTTCATCAAGAAAACCTACCGGCGCCGCAGCACAGACCCCTCGTTTGTGGACTACTTCTGGACCATTCGAACCATTCACACCCCCTTTTGGCGATTGCGCGAGGTCGCGTTGCGTTGTCCAACAGCGCGCATTTACCATTCGGTGTCGACCGGCTACGCCGGCATTCTGGGGGTGCTGCTCAAACACCGGAACCAGCGCCCGCTCATGCTCAGCGAGCACGGAATTTACGTGAAAGAGCGCAAGATCGACCTGTACCAGGCCCAGTGGCTCAAGGACAACCGCAGTGTGTTCGAGCGCGATCCCTCCCGCGTCAGCTATTTCAGACAGTTGTGGATTCGGTTTTTTGAGCACCTGGGTTATGTGACCTATCAGGCCTCGGACGACATCATTGCGCTTTATGAAGCCAATCGAGAGAAGCAGCTTGCCGGAGGGGCGCCGCCCGAGCGGACCCTGAACATTCCCAATGGCATCGATCTGGATAAATTTGGCCCACTAAGGCATCTGCGAGCGCCTGGTGTACCTCCCATCTTGTGCCTGATTGGTCGCGTCGTACCGATCAAAGACATCAAGACTTTTATTCGCGCGATGAGGGCGGTGGTGGCCGTGTTGCCAGAGGCCGAGGCCTGGATCGCCGGCCCCGAAGATGAATCGCCTGAATATGCCGCGGAATGCCGTGAGCTCGCCACCCAATTGGACCTGGCTGACAAGGTCAAATTTCTCGGCTTTCAGAAGTTGACGGACCTCTTGCCCAAAGTTGGGCTGGTCGTGCTGAGCTCAATCAGTGAAGCGCTGCCCTTGGTTATTCTGGAAGGGTATGCCGCCGGTGTTCCTACCGTGTCCACTGACGTGGGGTCGTGCCGCCAACTCGTGTTTGGACTGCCCGGCGAAGATGAAGCCATCGGGCCCTCAGGTCGGATCGTTCGAATTGCCGACCCACAAGCCCTGGCCCAAGCTTCGCTGGAGCTGTTGACAGACCCCGTGGCGTGGCAGCAGGCCAGTGAGGCGGCCATTCAACGAGTGGAAACCTATTACACCCAACCCATGATGTTTGCCCGCTATCGGGCCCTCTATGACAAAAACTTCGCATGGCAGGCATAGGGTTTGAGCTGCGCAAACTGCTGAAGAAGCAAACCTATGGGGGGCTAGTCCAGGCCTATGCATTTGCTGGCGTCATCAGTTCCGGGCCCTGGGTGCTGTCGATCATCGGCATCATGCTCATTGGCTTGTTCAGCCTGGGGGTGGTGTTTCCGAAAGTGGCGATTGTCCAGTTTCAGGTCACGGTGACCTACCTGTTCCTGATTTCTCTGATCTTGACGGGCTTTGTTCAACTGTCGTTCACCCGATTTGTGGCAGACCGCACCTTTGCGAAGGACGAAGCGGCCATTCTTCCCAACTTCAATGGCTTGATCCTGGTGGCCGCCGGTTTGAGCGTTGTGTTTGCCTTGCCGCTTGTGATCTTCCTGTTTCCCAACCAGACTGTTTTGTACCGGTTGCTTTTTGTGATGGGGTTGGCAGTGATGTCTTCCATCTGGATCGCCACGGTATTTTTGACTGGCATGAAGCACTACCGCGCCATCGTGTTGATCTTCTTTCTGGGGTACGCCGCCACACTGGGACTGGCCTTGGTGTTTCGCCACTGGCTCGGCATGGAAGGCCTGCTGCTCGGATTTGTGCTGGGTCACTATTTGCTGCTGATGGGCATGATCTGGCTGGTCTACCGCCACTACCAATCAGAACGATTCATTGCTTTTGAGATCTGGCAGCCGGGCGCCATGTATGTCAGCCTGATGGTTTCCGGGTTTTTCTTTAACTTGGGGGCGTGGGTTGACAAGTTAATGTTTTGGTATTTTCCAGGAACCGGTCAGCATGTGATTGGCCCATTGAACGCGTCGGTGATCTATGACTTTCCGATCTTCTTGTCCTACTTGTCCGTCATTCCAGGAATGGCGGTGTTTTTGGTCCGAATTGAGACTGATTTTGTCGAGTACTACGTCAAGTTCTACGACGCAGTTCGGGAAGGTGCCACGCTGGATTACATCGAGCGCATGCGCAACCACATGGTCTATCACGTTCGCCGGGGCTTGTTCGACATTGCCAAGATTCAATCCATCACCGTGCTAATCACCTTTTCCCTGGGTGGCGTGTTGCTGGAGTCATTGGGTATTTCAACCCTTTATCTGCCGCTGCTATACGTGGACGTGGTGGGAGCCTCCTTGCAGGTCGTTCTGCTGGGAATTTTGAACGTCTTGTTCTACCTTGACCAGCGCCGAGCCGTGGTTTTGCTGACTGCAACACTGCCATTGCTCAACATGGCGCTCACAGCCCTCTCCCTATATCTTGGTGCGTCCTGGTTTGGCTATGG
>JBBKVN010000394.1:0-12740 GCA_037968455.1 Rhodoferax sp. | reverse complement strand
TACCAATCGGTGTAGCTAGTCAGTGACTTTCAAATAACGGGATTTCACGAAGAAGCCCACTCGAGTCGGACAATTTGCAGGGCGCGGGTCCTGCTTTCAGGCGCACTCATGCCCGCGCTTCCATCAGCTCGCTGCGCACCATCCAAAGATTGGACAGCGCAAGCCGTGAGACTATCTGGGCCGTGTTCTTCTTCAGCCCACGATAGCGAACCTTTACAAATCCGAACTGGCGCTTGATCATCCGAAAGGGGTGCTCAACCTTGACGCGAATGCTGGCTTTGAGCTTCTCGGCTTGATCCTCCAGCGCATCGGCTTCGTTGTTCGCATTGTCCAGTTCCTTGCGCTTGCCTGGACGCATGCCCACATGCCCGGTGCCATCTACTCCAGCATCCGGGCGCCTCTCAACACCTTGCTACCCCGCATCACCAAACGCCACCGTTTCCTGCCCGAGAAGCAAGGTGCTGGCCTCTGCGGTGTCGTTGACGTGGCCCGAGGTGCAACGCACTGCATGCGCTAGGCCTGAGTCAACATCCGTGCCGATATAAGCCGTCGTGCCGAAATACCATTAGTTGCCCTTCTTGAGCACTGATCCAGAAACACTGTTTGTGAGTCTTCTTGATGTTGAAACGTCGGTTCAGGGATACCTGTTTCATGGCGTGAATCCTCCCAGCTGGGGCTTACTCCAAGCATTCGGATGGGGGCGTTGTGCGAGTTTTCCTAGGGTTTGTCCTAGTTCAATTTAATTAGTTTTGAGGTCAAATTAATTACCAGTCGGAAGTAGTTCTAACTGGCAATTAATTTCCAACCTGAGCGATCGACATCTATCCGATCGCTCACCATCATCACGGAGACACTGCATGAAATCTCGTACCAAGGTCCTGATCGCTACTCTTGTTGCCGGCATGGGCATTTCCTCGTCGGCATTGGCTCAGAAGGCCGAGGTCATCCACTGGTGGACATCGGGTGGCGAGTCCGCTGGTGTGAAACAACTGGCAGACGCATACAACAAGGCCGGTGGTCAATGGGTCGACAACGCGATCGCCGGCAGCGACAACGCCCGGACTGCCGCACTGAACCGGATCGCCGGAGGCAATCCGCCGACGGCATCGCAATTCAATACTTCCAAGCAATACCATGAGCTGATCGAAGCCGGGATGCTCAGCGACGTCGACGACGTCGCCGCCAAGGAAGGATGGGATACATGGATGCCGAGTCCGATCAAGAACGTGATCAAGGTCAAAGGCCACTACTACGCGGTGCCGGTGAACATCCACAGCGCTGTATGGTTCTACTATTCCAAGGCAGTGCTTGCCAGGGCCGGCGTGGCGGAGCCCAAGACCGAGGCCGAATTCTGGACCGCGCTGGACAAGATCAAGGCGTCGGGGCAAACCGCCTTCGCGCAATCGGGCACGCTGCCGTACGAGCGTTGGACCTTCAACGCGACGCTGTTGCACATGGGCGGTCGCGACCTATACATGAAGTTCTACCGTGACAAGGACGCCAACGTCGTCAAGTCGACGGAGTTCCGCACCGTGCTGGAGAAATTCAAGAAGCTGCGCAGTTATGCCGATGCTGGTTTCGCCGGCCGCAGTTGGAACGACACGACGGCCTTGATTGTGACCGACAAGGCCGGCTTCCAGACCGTCGGCGACTGGGCCAAGGGCGAGTTCATCGCCGCCGGCAAGACCGCCGGTAAGGAATTCGGCTGTTTTTCCGGATGGGGCCCAAAGTCCTCGTACATGGTCAGCGGCGACGTGTTCGTGTTGCCCAAGTCGAGCAACAAGGAGACGATAGCGGCGCAGCAGTTGCTGGCTAAGGTGATCACGTCGCCCGCCACCCAAGTGGCATTCAACATGAAGAAGGGCTCGATCCCTATTCGTCCGGACGTGGATGCCAGCGGTATGGACATTTGTGCTCAGGCTGGCGTGGCGGCGCTGAAAGATCCGGCACGCCAGACGCCGGATCCCAGCATGCTGATGGCCCCTGACATCATCGGCAAGATCGGGGACGTCATCACCAAGTTGTGGAACACCGACATGAAGGTTGAAGAGGCGCAGGAACAACTGGTCACTGCCATCAGCAGCAGGTAGACCAGCAGTGCATACGATCCCGGCGCGATGGCGCCGCCCCGTCCTGCCGCAGCAGGCGCAACATCAGGAAAATCCATGAAACCCGCACGCAATCGCCACCGCCAGGCGTGGTCTGCCCACGCCGCCCTGTTGCCTCTTGGCGCGACCGTGTTGATCGCCTACGTCGCGTCCATCCTCTGGACCATTCGCATATCGCTGAGCAGTTCCAAGTTGCTACCCAAGTCGGACTGGGCCGGACTCTCGCAATACGAGAACCTGTTCGCCAGCGACCGATGGCTGACTGCACTGACTAACGTCGGATTGTTCGGCGTGTCGTTTATCGTCAGCGCGTTGATTCTGGGCTTCCTGCTCGCCGTATTCGTCGACCAAAAGGTCCGCCTTGAGGGCGTGTTCCGCACGATTTACTTGTATTCGTATGCGATCTCGTTCGTGGCCTGCGGCGTGATCTGGCAATGGATGTTCAACCCGACGTTGGGCATCCAGCGTTCGCTGCGTAACTGGGGCTGGGAGAACGCACGTTTCGACTGGATCACCACGCAGGACATGGCAATCTACTGCGTGGCGATCGCCGTGTTGTGGCACTCGGCGGGCCTGGTCATGGCCATCCTGCTGGCCGGACTGCGCGGCATCGACGAAGAGCAATGGAAGGCGGCGCGCATTGAAGGCGTGCCACGCTGGCGCTACTACACCAACATCGTGTTGCCGCAACTGGGCGCAGCAGCGGGAACCGCCGTAGTGCTACTGGCAGTGTCGGTCGTCAAAATCTACGACGCCGTCGTGGCCATGACCAATGGCGGCCCGGGTGATGCCACCGACGTGCCGTCCAAGTTCATCATGGACAACCTATTCGAACGCCAGAACATCGGTCTGGCTTCGGCGGCATCCACCACCATGCTGGTGACCGTGTGCATCATCATCGCACCAATGATGTATGCACGGTCACGGGCCAAAGCTGCTGCGGGGCACGCATGAACAACGCCATTCCAGCGGCCATGACGCCTCCCCCGTTTGTAGCCGGCCAAGGCCGCTCTTCTGCAACACGCAGTTCGGTACGCCCGAAGCGCGCCTTCTTTACACCGGCCCGGCTGGGAATCTATGCGTTCCTGATCAGCGCCGCGGTGTTCTTCCTTCTGCCGCTCTATGTGATGGGAATCACGTCGATCAAGCCGATGTCAGAAATCCGCATGGGCAACATCTTTGCGTTTCCGCTAGAGCTGACTTTCGAACCCTGGGCCCAGGCCTGGTCGTCTGCCTGCACCGGATTGCAGTGCAATGGCATCTCGGCTGGATTCTGGAATTCGATGCGAGTCCTGATTCCGTCGTTGATACTGTCGATCTTCCTGGGTTCGCTTAACGGTTACGCGTTGGCGTTCTGGCGCGTGAAATGGGCTAATTGGGCGTTCGGCATCCTGATGCTCGGCGCCTTCATTCCGTATCCGGTGATGTTGTACCCGCTGGTGCGGATGTTCGCCTCGGTCAACATGTTCCAGTCGATCCCCAACATCGTGCTGATCCACACCATTTTTGGCATGCCGATCATGACGCTGCTGTTCCGCAATTACTACGCGGGACTGCCAGTGGAACTGTTCAAGGCCGCGCGTATCGATGGCGGAGGCTTCTGGCGCATCTATTTCCAGTTGATGGTTCCTATGTCGCTGCCGATCTTCGTGGTGGCCACGATCATGCAGACCACCGGGATCTGGAACGACTTCATTCTGGGACTGATCTTCGCCGGACGAGAAAACTACCCGATCACCGTGCAGCTCAACAACATCATCAACTCCTCGCAGGGCGAGAAAGTCTACAACGTCAACATGGCGGCGACGCTGCTGACGTCGATGGTCCCGCTGCTCGTTTATTTCGTGTCCGGACGTTGGTTCGTGCGCGGTATTGCCGCTGGTGCGGTCAAAGGATAAAAACAAATGTCAAGCGTAGCCATTCAAGACCTGGGGATCACCCTGGGTAAGACACCCATCATCGAGAGCCTGGACCTCGACATCGAGGCCGGAGAATTCGTCGTGCTGCTCGGCCCGTCAGGATGCGGAAAATCGACGCTGCTGCACAGCATCGCCGGCCTGATCGACGTCAGCTCCGGCATGGTCGAGATCAACGGAGTCGATGTCACCTGGGCCGATCCCAAGGATCGCGGCATCGGCATGGTCTTTCAGAGTTATGCGTTGTATCCAACCATGACGGTCGAACGCAATCTGTCATTTGGACTGCGCATCAGCGGCATGCCCAAGGCCGACATTCGCAAACGGGTCGACGAGGCCGCGCGCATGTTGCAGCTGACTGAACTGCTACAGCGCAAGCCTTCGCAGCTCTCCGGCGGCCAGCGCCAGCGAGTGGCGATCGGTCGTGCACTGGTGCGCGAGGCCAAGGTGTTCCTGCTCGACGAACCGCTGTCCAATCTGGATGCGAAACTGCGCGCCGAACTGCGCCGCGAGCTCAAGCAATTGCACCACGACCTGGGCGCGACCATGGTCTACGTAACCCACGATCAGATCGAAGCCATGACACTGGCCACGCGTCTGGCGGTCATGCGCTCGGGCAAGATCCAGCAGTTGGACACGCCCGACATGGTCTACTCCAAGCCGGCCAACATGTTCGTGGCCGGATTCCTGGGCGCGCCCAGCATGAACTTCGTGCACGGGCAATTGCGCACCGAGGGTGCGCGCACAACGTTCACCTCGAAGTCGCTGAACGCGGACGTCAGCAGCTACGCGTTTGCCAAGCCGCCGCTCGACAAGCAGCCGGCGGTATTGGGCATTCGCCCCGAGCACTTGCGCACAGTAGGCCCGGACGAGCCCAGCCACGCGCGCGCGACGATCGGCCTGATCGAATCCATGGGCGCGTACAAGATCGCCTGGCTCGACGCGCAGGGAACGTCGCTGGCCATCCAATCCGACCCGACCACAAGCTTGGTTAGCGGCACACAGACCTTCGTGGCCATGGACACGGCGCATCTGTCCTTGTTCGACGCGGCTAGCGAAATGCGGCTGTGACATCCTGGTCCTCGAAGAATGGGGACCCGGAGGAGGCTCCGCAAACGTGGCCCCGACCTGGCTGCGACGCTGCCAGGCCCACCATCAAGGACGTGACGCTGCTCGCCGGACTCGGACACGGAACGACCTCGCGCGCTATTTCGGGCAAAGGGTCGGGTTCGACAGCCGCGCTGGAGCGGGTGCAGGATGCAGTTCGTCGGCTCGATTTCCGGCACTTGCGCAGCCAAGGAATGGTCGGGTCTATGTGCCGACGTTCGAGGTCACCTTCTTCGCGCCCATTCTCCAAGTGATCCACAACGAACTTCGGGCCACCAACCACCATATGGTGGCGGCCCCCAATATCGGGCATGGCCTGCGGCACGAAAAGTCGCGCAATGGAATCCGCTTCCTGGTCGACGGCGAACGCGACGCCATTCTGGTGAGTAGCAGCGACGTGCTGGCCATGGCCACTATGTCGCGCCTGCAGGAGTCTGGCGTGCGAGTGCCGCACGAGCAGTCGATCCTCGGTCGCAACGACGCCGAATGGCTGGCCTATACCTCTCCACCGCTGGCGACGTTGCGTTTTTTATCGGCACAGATTGTCGCCAATGCGTGCCGCCATCTGATCAACCTGTGCTACGACGTCGACCTGCAGGTGCAGAACAGCTTCGATCCGGCTGTGGTCTGGCGCAAGTCCGTCGCAACCGGCCCCATTGGCCGCTTGCGCTGCTGCCTTCACCGCAGACACGGGTCGGCTGAGTTGCGCCTGTACCCCTCCCTTTCCCACTTCACTGTTGACCATGAAAACACCTCTGTCCACACAACCCTACAGCCTGCCCAACCTGCCTTCGCTCCCACAGGCTCTCGATACCGTCAAGTCGGCTGGTTATGTCAACGTAGAACTGATCGGTAGCCATCCGGTCGACGCCGCCAATACTCGGCGCCAGCACGTGCTGGTCTTTGGACTATTGCCGCCTGACCAGTTAGCGCGAATTGAAGCCGAGCACGACGTGACAGTCGCCAACCCCCGTCAAGCCGATCAGTCTGAGGCCTTTCACCAAGCGCTGGCCACGGCGGACGCCCTCATTGGCGCCAGTTATCCGGTTGACGACGTCGTGTTGACCAATGCGCCACGTCTCAAGGTCATCTCCAGCGTTTCGGTTGGCATTGACAACTACGACCAGGCCGCACTCCAGACCCGTAGCATTGCTCTTTGCAACACCCCCGGAGTGCTGACTGAAACAACTGCTGACACCTTGTTTGCGTTGATCATGGCCACCAGTCGGCGGATTGTTGAACTCGCCAACCATGTCAAAGAGGGGCGCTGGGTTCGCAACATCGAAGAAAACCTGTTTGGCTGGGACGTGCACGGCAAGACGTTGGGCATTGTGGGCTTTGGTCGCATTGGACAAGCCCTTGCCAAACGCGCCGCACTGGGCTTTGGCATGCCTGTTCTGTACCACGCACGCCGACCCGTACCGTTGGAACAAGACTGCCCCGAGCTGCTGGGAAAAGCCACCCACACCCCACTGGATGAACTGCTGCGCCAAGCCGACATCGTGGTGTTGGTGCTGCCCCTGTCTGAGCACACGCGTGGCCTGATGGGTGCCCGCGAATTTTCCCTCATGAAGCCCGGCGCCATTTTCATCAACGGGGCTCGCGGCCCCATCGTGGACGAGGCGGCCCTGCTGGAGGCGTTGAACACGGGTTCACTTCGAGCCGCAGGACTGGATGTTTTTTCAACCGAGCCCTTGCCGCTGGACTCGCCGCTGCGCAACCACCCAAAAGTAACGGCACTGCCCCACGTGGGGTCGGCGACCTTTGAAACCCGTCACGCCATGGCCGTCATGGCCACCACCAACCTATTGCTGGCCTTGGCCGGCAAACCACCACTGGCAGCGGTTGACATGACACCCTCGTTGAAAAAGCCCGAGACAACGCCAGGGCAAGAGGCAATCTCACCCACTTCAAATTGACAAGGTGGACTTCACCCGATTCCGTAGGCAAGAATCAACGATAGGGGGCCAGTAAGCAGACATTCGTCAGTGGCTGCAACTGGTCGACAGACGACGATCATTTTAAAAATAGACCTTCCCGTCAGCGGGCATAAATAGGGTGTTGTGCCGACGCCTAAATGACTGCTACAGGGCGCTGCTCTGGTCGGTCGCTTACCCGCTTTGGTCGAGAGCTGCTCGTGAGCCCAAGGGGTTGCTCCATTGATAAATATCGCGATTGGATTCGCGTTGAGAAGAGTCACACCATCAGTGATTGGGTGATCTCGATAGTTTTTGGACTCACACTCAGGTAGTTACCTCGCGTTGTCGCCAAGTTCCGATGCAGGATGTTTGGAAACCCCCTAGTGCCAGGTTCTTGTTCACTTGTCTTCGCCTGGAGTGACCCGATCCAAGAGCTCTGGAAGGTCAATCGCAAAATACTCGCATAGCTGGTCTAGGACCTCCAACTCAACCCTTTCAGTGGTCTCGTAGTACAGACGGGTAAGGGTGCCTCGATTTATCCCGGTGTCGCGCGCAACATCACTGATTTTTAGCTTTCGCTCCCCAAGCAGACGGGCAAAGTGGCAACGAATCATGCTTCAGGTTTAATAAAAATGTTCTTCAGCGGGTCAAAATGACTTGCTAATGCGATTAATCGATGCATAATGATCTTCAGGAGATCAAAATATTCCAAGTTGGTAAAAGTTGTTCTCCCAGTGTACTGTTTAACGCAAAGGAGATGTAGCTATGAAAACAGTTGTTCCCAATGAGGAAGATCAGACTTACCTCACAACTGATGAGTTGTCGAACCGAATCAAGTACGACGTCCGGACTATCCGAGAGCGACTGAAGGACAGTGTTTTGTTGGAGGGTGTTCACTATTTCAGGCCATTTGGAGGGCGGAAAATTTTGTACGTGTGGGAAACGATCCAGCGGGATATGAAGGTGATGGCCGCAACGGGATCTCACAGCATTGTTGCCATTCCTATGGCAAATGGAGGGGTGCTCCATGCCTAGTATCAGAAGCCGTACTGACAACTCACTTCTGTTTTTTGAGTTTAGATTGGATGGAGTTCGATGCCGAGAGCAGACTCTTCTGGCTGAGACTCCGGCCAACCGCAAGAAGCTAGAAAAAGTCCTGGCCAAGATCGAATCCGAGATCGCCGACGGAACCTTTGTCTACGCAAATTACTTTCCCAACAGCAAGGCGCTCAAGCGTCTTGCCAAGACCAGCGAAGTTGAGGCTGCGCTGACAGAAACGGCCAAGGCGGTCGTTGCCGCTGTTGCAGGCAATGAGGGCGCGGGTGCTGCTGAACCAGTGGAGCCATTGTTCAAAGACTTCGCCAGCCAATGGGTGGATGAACGCAGCATCGAGTGGCGACGCAGTCATATTCGATCGTTGCTGTCCACCTTGAACGGTCGCCTGATCCCCCACTTCGGGTGTAAGGGGGTCGGCAGTATCACCAAGTCTGACATTCTTGTTTTCCGCGCCACACTCGCCAAAGTTAAAGGACGCGGAGACAAAGAAGGACTCTCACCCAAACGGATCAATGAAATCATTGGTCTGTTACGTCAAATCTTGACCGAAGCCGCCGACCGATTTGAGTTTACGTCACCCACTCTGAACATCAAGACCTTGCGCCTGCGCAAAACCGATGTCGATCCCTTCAGCCTGGTCGATGTCCAGCGCATCCTGGCCACCGTACGTTCAGACTTCAAGGATTACTTCGTGACGCGCTTCTTCACGGGCATGCGCACCGGTGAAGTTCATGGTCTCAAGTGGAAGTACGTGGACTTTGACCTTCGGGTCATCCGTGTGCGGGAAACCTTTGTGCTCGGTGAAGACGAATACACCAAGACCGATGGCAGTCAGCGCGACATCCAGATGAGCCAACCCGTGTTCGATGCTTTGAAGCGGCAAATCGAAATCACTGGCAAAGCCTCGGAGTACGTGTTTTGCAACCTTCAGGGCTTGCCTTTGGACAACAAGAACTTCTCGGACCGCATCTGGTACCCCTTGCTGCGTCATCTGGATCTGGAGAAACGCCGTCCTTATCAAATGCGCCACACCGCCGCCACCCTGTGGTTGGCGTCAGGCGAGGCGCCGGAATGGATTGCCCGCCAGTTGGGGCACACCAGCACCGAGATGCTGTTTCGAGTCTACAGCCGCTATGTGCCCAACCTCACTCGCCAGGATGGCTCCGCCATGGAGCGACTGCTGGCCAGTCAGTTGTCACAAGGTGCCTTGCTGCCCCAGAAAAAACCTGGCACCCAGTCCACCATCTACGTCCCAGCCCTGGGCATTTCCCCTCAGTCCTTACCCAAACTTCGCGGCATGCATAACCCTCGCGTGCCCAAAGAGACCGACGGCAACGATGGATTGGCCCAACCCCCACCCAGACCGTGGTTGGCGCCATCCGTGCGAGGGCTGCAAAGCCACCCCGCCCGGCACTTGAGCTAACCCCACACCTCTGATTCCCCGAACTCCCTGAGCGCTGCAAAACCTGCAGCCCCAGAGTCAGGGGAAAGCTTTGTCCAAAAACTTTGAGACGCGCGTCGTTTCGTTCCTCAGCCCTTCGTTCATTGAGTCAGACATCACTTCAGTCAACCGGAACCACCGTCAAGCACTTCGTTACCGGCCACCACTCCACAGAACACCAGGAATCCTCATGAAAACCATCAAGAATCCCCTGCCCATCGCCACACTCAACGCTTTGACCCTCAAGAAGGTCAAAGCCCGGACCCGCCCAGGCGCTGGAGGTCCCAAATCCATCCGGGCCAAAGTCACCCCCGTCAAGGCGAATCACAAACGGGAGTCGGCGGTCGCTGTAGCCATCACTCTCGAAGTAGCACCCCTGGACGGTGTGAATCACACTGTGTCTCAGGTCAAGAACCTTGATTTGCGTGAATTCCTTCAATCACTGGTGCAAGAGCCGGAAGTCGCTCAGGCACTGAGCACCCCGGTGGCTCAGTTGCCCCTCAGCACGGCGTGTGTACCGCGTTATCCCATGAAGGCATTGAGCCGGGCCGCTGAGATGGCCGGTTACTGGTGTGCCCTGGGCGCCATGGAGCGCGATGTTCTGTATGTCGCCACCCTGATCCGGGGTGTGCAGACCTTGTTGGTGAACACGGTGGCAGGCTCCGCAGATCTGGAAGACATTCTTTTTACCCTGGCTCGACGGGCCTTGCACCGTCTGGATGACCGTGCCCCGCGACAAGCCACTTTATTGCGTCTGGCGCTGGGTTGGGGCAATGCTGATGAGGTCGATGCCTATTACGTGCCTCGCTTGCAAGAAGCCGTGGCCCGGGCACTTCGCACCGTTCAGTCAGGCCAGGGCAGAAAACTCAACAGCTGGTTGAACTGAGAAAGCAGAGACCCCAAGCGCCAAAACTAAATAGTTGCCAAAACGGGCGCGTCTGCTAATTTGAATTGAGATTCCCTCAAAAACCAGATTGAAGACCCCCATGCCTCACTGCCTCGCCATTCACCCGCCTTAGCGCAACACTGCCGCGACCAGATCCCCTGCCGTTTGACCGGCAGGGGCGCGGACTCTCCCAAAGCTCACAGGCGCCCGCCTTCAAACCCGGTTTCAACCGGGTCGGGGAGAGGCTTTGCCTGTTGCAAACGTCAGACCATTGATTGCCAACCCACAGAAGGACTTTATGAAACACACGACCGAGATAGAGACTGAGACTGAGACCAGCACGGATACCAGCATTGCCACCGACGGCAGCACCGAAATCAATCCCAACACAAACTCCAAGAAGGGCCTATCCCCCAATCCAGAGGAGCCCTGCTGTTCGGAGTTGGACCCTGACTTCGACACCGACTTTGGCGATCCTCTGCCAGGCCCAGCAAGTCGCGATGGATTTCCATTCGTCTTTGTGGGCGTGGTGGTGGGTCTCTTTGTATTGGTGCAGCCCGGCTCGCTGAGCTGGATCGGCAAAGCCATCACCAGTGACGCGGCGTTCAAGCGATCGAATCTGGGGACGGTTCAGAAGATCACCTATGTCGGTGGCTTTGCGTATGCCACCCAGGTTGAGACCGACACCCAGACCTTGTTGCTCAGTGGCTCGGTCGCCCTGCAAAAGGGGGATTCCCTGGAACGCCGGGATGGGCCCTGGAGTACGGAGGTCTGCCATCGGCTTAGCCAGCAGTGCTGGGATCTGCGCAGCCATTGAAGGGGAAATGTGTGCCCATCCCAGGAAGCCCATCGATTTCTTCACTTAGGCAGTCAGCCAGCCCGTCAGCCAAAGACCGGTTCAACCTTGATGTCTTAAAGGAGCATTCCCATGCCAATTGACCGCAGCAACTACCCCGGCATCCCTGCCGACTTTCCCATTGAGGCCGATGATTTCAGCCTCGCCGGTGCCCAGCCCAAACTTAATCTGGTGGAGGAGGACGGCAAGTACTTTGACGCCGGGTCATCACCGTCGGAGATCGCCCAAGCCCACGAGTTGTGTGAAGACCTGGCCCAGCAGTTTCAGGGCTACTGCACCCGCAAACTCAAAGAAAGGGTTTTGACCCAAGACCTCATTCTGGAGCGGGCCCATCAAGGCCTGCTGCTCAAGCAGTGGTGCAGTCCCGCTCAATCCCTGTGGACGATCCGCCGCGTGGCCAGTCTGCTCGGTTGGTGCTTGCCGCAGAGCTTGAGCTCGATTGGAAAGGATGAGTGACCTAACGTCGCAGCCAGCGCGTTTCGACAGGCTTTGATAAAGACGGCGCGAGTGGTTCCTTGGAGCTACCTCGCGCCGCAACGCCATGGCAACTTGATCACTGAATCGAAAGGAAAAAATGAATATCAGCAAAATCAAAAGACGAGCCATGCACCGGATGCACGCTCGCTTTCAAAGGCGGCTGGAGCAAGAGGTACGGCGCAACCTTGAATTGGCGCGTATCAGCATGGATGTGTTCGGTGGGCTGGAGCCCGCACGGCAATGGCTGAGCACTCCCCATCCTGCGTTGGATGGCGTCTCCCCAGGGGCCTGTGCCAAAAGCGAGATTGGGATGGACAGGATTCGAGGGATATTGGCTAGTCTGAAGTATGGGGGTGTCGTTTGAGCATTCAGAGAAGCAGCGGCGGTTTAAAAAATGCGATTCTGCAGCTGGAATATCAGGGTGGATGGCTAACCTGAATACGACGTACCTATTGGGTTTTCAACTTGCAACTTGGCTATGTTGGCCGGCAGTTCTCGACCCCAAGCCGGTGTAGCCACTGATCATTTGATCGCCTGACAGCGGTCATTCAAGTGCGTTCAAATCCAGTCAATGACGGACCGCTTCATAGAAGCTCGATCAGCACATTGAACTTCGCGTGACGACCAGATGCAGTCGTTCATGAATGTCCGTTTTGGAGCAGCGAGTTCCTTCGCTGCGTGGCAACCGGATACCAGTCCCTCAGTGTAGGCTTCACCGTCTCGATGGAGGTGTCGTCTATTTGAGTCGGGGAAAAATTTTAGATCTCCTGCAAATGCCCGCAATGAGTCTGACCTATTTGTAATCCAGCAGTCATGCACCTGACGGGATTCCCTTTCTATAGTTCACTCATATCGCAATACAGCGATAGAGACCCGACAAGACGGCACGCGATGACGGCCGACCTGTCAGGAATGAATTGTCAATCTTTGAAAGGAATCATCATGCATACCAAATTCGTAAAAGTCGCACTAAT
>JBBKVN010000393.1:0-5882 GCA_037968455.1 Rhodoferax sp. | reverse complement strand
GCATGATGGCCGCCAGCCACGGATGGCCGGCCCGCAACGATTGCGCGCCCTGCAGCAGATACAGGTCAAAACTCCGTGTGTCGCCTTCCAAGACTTTGGCGCCGCCCACCACAAAGGCCTGCAGCAGCACGGCAAGCAAGCCGACCAGCAACGCGTTGACGAGCGAGGCATCGCCGTCCAAACGCGCGCGCAGGCGGTCAACGGTCGGCGCGGCACGGGTTCAGGGGTGCTCACGCCACGCGAATCAGCTTCTTGTTGACGAATTCCTGGATGCCCGCGCCCGACAACTCGCGACCATAACCGGAATTCTTCACGCCGCCAAAAGGCAGCTCCGGTGACGACGAGGCGGGCGTGTTGATGAACACCATGCCGGTGTCTATCTTGCGTGCCACTCGCTTGCCGCGCTCGATGTCCTGCGTGAACACTGAACCTCCCAGGCCGAACGGCGAGTCGTTGGCCAGGGCCACGGCAGCCGCTTCGTCAGCGACCCGGAAGAACAGTGCGACCGGGCCGAAGAATTCCTCCTTGTACGCCGGATTGCTTTCGCTGATGTCGGTCAGGATGGTTGGCTGCATGAAGGCGCCGGCATGCTCTATGCGGGCGCCGCCCATCACCACGCGGGCGCCGCCGGCCACGGCGCGCTGCACCTGGCCGATCAGGTTGTCCAGCGCTTCGACGGACGACAGCGGCGCCAGCGTGGTCTGCTTGTCGAGCGGATCGCCGGGCGTGAAGTTAAGCATGGCGGCCTGAAATTTTTCCAGGAAGCGGTCGGCCAGCGCCTCAACCACGATGAAGCGTTTGGAAGCGGTGCAGGCCTGGCCCGAATTGCCCATGCGGCCGCTGACGGCGCTTTTCACAGCCCGGTCAAGGTCGGCGTCTTCGAGCACGATGAAGGCGTCGCTGCCGCCCAGTTCCATCGTCGTCTTTTTGAGGTTCTGTCCGGCCCGTGCGGCCACCACGGCGCCAGCAGCTTCGCTGCCGGTCAGGGCAACGCCGCGGATGCGCGGGTCGTCGATGACCTGCGCGACCTGGTCCTTGGAGATGAACAGGTTGGTGTAGGCGCCTGCGGGGGCGCCGGCTTCCTTCAACAGCCGCTCGAAGGCCAACGCGCATTGCGGCACGCTGGACGAGTGCTTGACCATCACCACGTTGCCCGCCATCAGGTTGGGCGCAGCAAAACGGGCGATCTGGTAATAGGGAAAGTTCCACGGCTCGACGCCGAACAGCACGCCGATGGGGCTGCTTTCAACCAGCGCCTCGCCGCGTGCCGTGGCCAGCGTTTCGGGCGCCAGAAAGCGCTCGGCATGCTGGGCGTAGTAGTCCAGGATGTTGGCGCTCAGGGCGACTTCGCCCTGGCTTTGCGCGATCAGCTTGCCCATCTCCAGCGTGATCAGTTCGGCCAGCGGCTGGGCCTGCTCGCGCATCAGCGTGGCAGCGCGCGCCAGGATGGTCGAACGCTCGGCGTAGGACTTGCCTTGCCAGTCGTTGTTGAAGCATTCAGACGCCTGGTGCAGTGCGGTTTCAAGCTGCGCCGCGTCCATCGGCTCAAACGTTTGCAGGACTTTTCTGTTGTAGGGGTTGGTGCTTTGGTAGGCCATGGTTTCCTTTTTGATCGGTTGCGGGAGGGCGCGCTGGCGCCAGTCGGCCTTGGGTTGTACACCTTCAGGCCGTGGGTTTGGCTATTCGCCCTTCAATTGGCGCAGCACGGCTTGTGCCGCAAGCTCGGACGAGGCCGGGTTCTGCCCGGTGATCAGCTTGCCGTCGACCACCACATAAGGCGCCCAGTCGGCACCCTTGCTGTATTGACCGCCGTTGTTGACCAGCATGTCCTCGACCAAGAAGGGCACGATGTCGGTCAGCTGCGCGGCATCTTCTTCAGTGTTGGTGAAGCCGGTGACTTTTTTGCCCTTCACCAGCGGCGAGCCGTCGGCGGCCTTGACGTGGCGCAGCGCGCCTGGCGCATGGCAAACGGCGGAAACGATTTTTCCGTCGGCCGCCATGGATTCGATCAGCTTGATCGAAACCGGGTCTTCAGCCAGGTCCCACAGCGGGCCGTGGCCGCCAGGGTAGAACAGCGCGTCAAAGCCGTCGCCCGACACGTCAGAGAGTTTGCCGGTGCTGGCCAGCGCGGCCTGGGCGGCGGTGTCGGCCTTGAAGCGGCGCGTGGCATCGGTCTGCGAACCGGGTTCGTCGCTCTTGGGGTCCAGCGGCGGCTGGCCACCCAAGGGCGACACCAGCGTGACGTCGGCGCCTTCGTCCTTGAACGCGTAGTAAGGTGCGGCGAATTCTTCCAGCCAGAAACCGGTTTTTTTGCCGGTGTTGCCGAGTTGGTCGTGCGAGGTGAGAACCATCAGAATTTTCATTTTGTTTCCTTTTGTGGTGCCGCCGCTGCAGAAGCAGGGCGGACTTTTATGGCAGCAAAATCGCTACCGGGCACCTTTTAATGAATCAAAAAGTGCTTTGGCGCAAGTAACACGGGCGACACTAGCTATTTGCCGTTTGGCCGTTTGGCCGTCACTAGATACTGACTTAGCAATATTCTCTGGGGCGTTAGTCAATAGTCCTAGAAAACTAGCGCCATCAGCGGGCGTTTCGATAAATGCACTGTAGAAATAGAACTCGTCGAGTACGCTGGCGCCATCGATCTCCAGCTTAGGGATCGAGCGGTACAGGTCCCACAGGCACTTGAAGAGCTCTTCCATCTCGCGCCCGCCGCGGATCACGAAGCCTTGATTCGGCTCCTTGATACCGTCCAGCGCACCGCCGGGCAACTGTTGCTCCTCTAGGATCGTGATGCGCTTGCCCGGCATCTGGCCGTCGCGGATCAGGAAGGCTGCGCCCGCCAATGACGCAAGCCCCGAGCCGATAAACCAGGCCGACCTGTTCTCCACACCCTTGGGTTTGCGCGGGCGGGCGAAGGCTCCATAGTTGCCATTGCTGTAATACATGCAGTTCTCCTTGCGTAACGCTGCAGCCACCCCCAGGCGGCGTTGGGGTTCACCCGCTTCGAGAGACGCAGGCCGGGTTGGGTGACGAACTGGAAGCGGCCTGATGGGTAGAGCGAAAGTGTGACTTTATGGGGCATCCCGATTCGCCACTGTATTAGCGTTAGCGCTGGCAGTCGGTGCGGTAGGCCACACAATGCCTTGCTTGCCTCAGCGCACTACGGCCCGCGAAACGCTTTACTACCTGGGGACGTAATGAACGATCTCGTGAGCCATGTGTGTTCTCCTTTCAGATTGACAGGCCCGAAAATCGCGGCTCTGTGGCCGAGGGATGCCTACAAGCCTGACCAGCTAACATAACAATTCGACTCCAAAATGTCAAAAAGGGGACGGCTTGAACAAAGCCGGTTGACATTACAGTAGAGTTGATATTTCAGAGGAGTGTTGGGAACTTGCTTAACAAGGGCCTTGTGTCATTGATCGCGAATCCCCGCAGCGCTGAGAGCCTATCTGCAAACCATATTTCGTACACCGAATAGCGGTGCTGCTAATCTGAGCATGACCGAAACCAACCGGCACATCAACTCAAGCAATCGGCTTACCCGGAAGCTGACCGTGGCGAACGACTCTTAACACCCGCATTGCGGTCGCTCAACGGTCAGTTGGAAACTGTTGACCGCCAACATTGTTACAAAGCCCGAGCCCCTGATTCGGTCCGACAAATTCAAAGAATTTCGCGCCCTAGCCCCGCGAACAAGGCGCGGGACGCTACTCAATCGATAGCAAATCATTTACCCGCTGCAGCGAGAAAATATCACCTCATTCGCCCCAAGGCAGCATGAGCGTGAGCAGGGACAGTTTGGCGAATTCAGGCTCAAAGCGGTCGATGATTTTTTGAGGGTCGGGGCACAGCGTGGTATCGCTGATCACGCCAAACTGAACCCCGCCGCCGTAGCTCAATATCGAAACACCCAGACCCACTGAGCCCGATTGGGGCACCCAGAACAGGCTTTGCTCCAATGTGGCGCCGCAGAACTTGAGTTTCTCGCGTGGCCCCGGCACATTGGTCATCACGGCCGTGGTCTTTCGGGAAAAAAGATTCAACATGGCGTCTTGCAGCGGCTTGACGACCAAACCCGCCACGGCCAAAAGCCCAAAGGCCAGCAGCGGTTGCATGCTGCCTTTCATCTCGGACATGCGGCGGCGCACTTCAAACACCCGCTCCACGGGGTTGTCCAGCCCCAGCGGCAACACCACGGGTGCCAGCCCAAAGCGGTTCCCCAGCTTGTAGGCCTGATCCATGGGCCTCAGGTTAACCGGCACCATGGCACGCACCTCTTTGCCAGCCGTGTCGTCGCCAAACGACTTCATGTACTCGCCCAAGGCACCTGCCACACAGCTCAGCAGGACGTCATTGATGGAGCAGTTCAAGGCGCGGCCGATGGCTTTTACCTCGTCCAGGGGAATCGGTTGGCACCAGGCCACCCGTTTCGTCGCACCAGGCACGCCTTTCAGGCGGGTGGGTGAATCGTCTGGCATCAGTGCCAAGGCGGCGCCATCACGCATGAGTTGGTAGGCCAGTTTGGCCAGCCCGGCCGACCCGGCTAGGCCTTTCTCCAAGCCGTGCTCGATCCCTTTTTTGGGATCCAATAGAAGCTCCATGGCCCCGACGACCCCGTCGCCGGCGGCGTCGAGTGCTTTAACGGAGATCTCTGTGAAGGGCTTGATCAAGCTGTCAGTGATCCACTCTTCGAGCCCCTCCAGCCCGTCATGGCTCTCGCGGCGGTCTTGCGGCTTGGGGGGCTCCAAGCCGCCATCCACCATGGACTGCGTGACAGCGATCAAGGCCAGACCGTCGGCAATGCAATGGTGAATGCGGCACATCAGGGCCGAGCCACCTTCGTAGTCTTCCACCAGCCGGAATTGCCACAAAGGGTGCTGTATATCCAGCGGCTCCATGGCCAACTCGGCCAATCGGTTTTGCAGCGCAATTTGCTCTTGACCCTTGGCAACGCGGGGCAAGACTTCGGCCACCACGTGGCGCTCGATACGAAAGTCCTCATCAGTCACCCAACTGGCGCCGGTGGCGTCTTGCTGAACACGCTGGCCAAACCGCGGGAACTTGAGAAGTCGCGACTCAATCCGGGCGGACACTTCCGGGAGCTTGAGACCCGGCTTCAAAATCCAGACGCCCACAATCATCATCAAGTTGTGGGCGCCGTCCATGCGCAACCAAGCGGTATCCACCTTGCTCATGCGCTGGGGCGACCCCGCGTGGCCGGCAGGGTGCGCAGAGGTAGGCGTTGGCATCCGCCTGCCGCCCATCACATGCGGCGTTGGTGCAGGTTTCTTGGATTTAATACGGGTAACCATGGCAACTGAGCTCTCTTGGGGAAGGTTCTCTATTCTGTAAGCAAAACGGACCGTAAGATACAGCGCACTTACCCCATGTGTGTGGTTTAGTACTTTATTCGGAGAAAAAACATGTCAGATTTGCAAGCCCAGTTTGAAGCAGCCGTCGCCAACTCAAAAAACCTGACAGAGCGCCCCGACAACATGACTTTGCTCAAGTTGTATGCCCTCTACAAACAAGGTAGCACCGGTGACAACGCCGACAAGAAGCCCGGCTTCAGCGACATGGTCGGTCGCGCCAAGTGGGACGCATGGAATGGTCTCAAAGGCACCAGCAACGCAGACGCCATGCAGCAGTACGTGGATCTGATCGAGTCGCTGAGCTAAAGCGCTCCCAACCGATGGCTACTTCTTCTTGGCCGCGCGCTTCGCCGGCGGCTGGGGATGAAGTAGCTCATCAAGGTTCTTGACGATTTCGCTCTCAATCGTCGATTTGAACGAGCCCAGCAGAAAGCCGAGTTTGGCGCGCAGTTCAAAGCGATCTTTGGTCACGACCAGTGTGCCATTGACCCCTGCGCGGGTGAA
>JBBKVN010000392.1:0-14720 GCA_037968455.1 Rhodoferax sp. | reverse complement strand
CAGTACCTGCACTTCAAGGCCATCTCTGAGGCCGTGGACCTGCCCATGGTGCTTTACAACGTACCTGGCCGCTCCGTGGCCGACATGGCCCACGAGACCGTTCTTCGCCTGGCCCAAGTGCCCGGCATTGTGGGCATCAAGGAGGCCACAGGCAATATCGACCGCGCACAATGGCTGATTCGGGAAGCGCCCAAAGGCTTCGCGATCTACTCGGGCGATGACCCAACGGCCGTTGCACTGATGCTGTGCGGCGGTCAAGGCAACATCAGCGTGACGGCCAACTTGGCACCACGTCTCATGCACGAATTGTGTGTCGCAGCCATGACAGGCGACATTCAACGTGCCATGGAGATCCAATTCAAACTCATGCCGCTTCACAAGCACCTGTTCGTAGAATCCAATCCGATTCCCGTGAAATGGGCGGCTGCGAGGATGAAGTTGTGTGGCCCGACCCTACGCCTGCCCATGACGCCACTCACCCAAGGCAATGAAGCCGTAGTTGAAAAGGCAATGCGGGATTCAGGGTTGATTTGATTCAGCCAAGCTGGCTTTACTTGTGCATCTAAAGGACACTTTGTGAATAATTTCTCCAGGCTTGCACTACTTAGCGCAACCATGTTGGCAGTGACCGGTTGCTCGGTTCTCAGCAGCGACAAACTTGACTACAAGAGCGCCGGAAAAGGCCCATCGCTTGAAGTGCCTCCCGATCTGACGCAGTTGTCTCGCGAAAATCGATACGCCGTCCCCGGCGCGCCGGTGACCGCTTCTACCTTTCAAATCGGACAAGTTACCCAGTCTGTGCCCACTGCAGCGAACGTCATTGGTGATGTCCGCATCGAACGGGCGGGAACACAACGTTGGTTGGTCGTCAATCGTCCTGCCGACAAATTGTGGGAGCCAACCCGTGATTTTTGGCAGGAGAATGGATTCTTGCTGACCATGGACCAGGCCAACTTGGGCATCATGGAAACCGATTGGGCTGAAAATCGCGCCAAATTGCCACAGGATTTCATCCGAAATACGCTTGGCAAAGTTTTCGACTCGCTCTACTCAACCAGCGAGCGTGACAAGTTCCGCACTCGCCTGGAACGTAATCCGGCAGGCGGCACCGACATCTTCATCAGCCACCGGGGCATGGTTGAGGTCTACAGCAGCGACAAAAAAGAGGGCACTGTCTGGCAACCCCGCGCGGCGGACCCGGAGTTGGAAGCAGAATTCCTGCGCCGCATGATGGTGAAACTGGGTGTGACCGAAGAGCAGTCCAAGGTATTGATCGCAGTGGATCCGACCAAATCCACTTCTCGCATTGCTCAGGTCAACGGCCATCCCGTGTTGCAAATTGACGATGGATTCGACCGAGCCTGGCGCCGAGTTGGCTTGGCGCTGGACCGCACCGGCTTCACCGTTGAAGACCGTGATCGCAGCAAAGGCGTCTATTTCGTGCGATATGTCGCGCCGTCTACAAATAAATCAGAACCAGGATTTTTCAGTGGCCTGTTTGGGGGCGCGAAAAAGTCCGTTGCCCCTGTGAAGTATCGGATTACCGTTGCAAGTCAGGACAACTCCACCACGGTCTCTGTGCTGAATACCGAAGGGGTTCAAGAAGCCTCTGAGAACGCTGGGCGTATTGTCAAAATACTGGCGGACGATTTGAAGTAATCTCACCGCCGCGGCAATGCCGCCTGTTTCTGCCGGAGACAATCGACTCTCCGCAGCAGAAACAGACATAAAAAAACCACCTTCCGGTGGTTTTTTTATGGAGAGAAGAAGGATTACTTCTTGACTTCGGTGGCAGCAGCAGACGTAGCGTCAGCAGCTTTTTTGACTGCGTCAGCAGCAGCATCAACAGCAGCGGTGCCAGAAGCAGCAGCAGCGTCAACAGCAGCAGTACCAGCAGCAGCGGCTGCGTCAACAGCAACAGCGCCTTTTTCAGCAGCAGCATCAACAGCGGCAGCAGCCTCGGTTGCAGCAGGAGCTACAGCAGCAGGAGCCTCAACCATTGGGGCTTCTTCTTTTTTACCGCAAGCAGACAATGCAGCAGCGGCGATGACAGCAGCCAGAACGAATGATTTGTTCATTTTTAAATACCTAGTGAGTTAGCGAAGAATCTTAAAAACCTGTCAATGCGGATAAACCACAATGGCTAAGTAAAAATTTATTATGTTATTTTTTACTCAGCCTCGAATTGTAGTCAAATTCCTAAAATTCCCGTCAGCGTTTGCCAAACGGTATCAATTCAACAACACCAGCTTACAAACCAAGTACTGAAGCGGAAAAACCAGCACTGCTGCTCCGCAAGCGCTCAGACAGATCCTCTCTGACGCCGGCCTTCAAGGCGGGGTCGGTTCCACAATACCCTGACTGATGAACTCTATCGGTTCGGCGCATGAACCAGGAAGGACTCCAAATGGCGCTGGGCACGTCTCCTCGCGCGGGCTCATCACAAACACGGCCCTCGATCAGATGACCCCAAGTTCGACGCCATGCGACGAATCGGGGATGGTGCCTGTGAACCTCGTCGTATCGAGTCGCCAGCAGGGTGATCCGCCGCCCGGCAACAGCCCAAGCATTCAATGAATCAATCACGGCCGTCTGATTCAATGGCCAGTCCGAAAAATCGACATCACTCAGAATAATTTCAGACCAACCGTCTGCGCCAGCACGATGCAGGGCGTTCTGAACTAGAGCCTCAAACTCGACACGCCCGGCGAATCGCCCGCTGGGCAAAAGACTTTCATCGTCGCCAGGGGCTGTTGGATTGGGGTCAGAGGCCATGCAACCACCCTGCTTCGCACCAAGTTTGTAGCAATGCTCGGGCTTCAGCGCTTGCCCGACCGACTTCTTTCAGGGTCAGCGCACGCTCATCCGCAAGTCGGCGCATCAGTGTGGCATCTCGCCCTCCCGCCCGAAAGCTTTCACCGTTAATGAAGATATGACGCGCATCAAACATCATTTTCGTGCGTCGATCCAGCCGAATTGACTCGCCGAGCGACTCAGCCGGCTCATCGCTGGCGTCAAACCAAACGCTGGCTTTCGGCTCGGTCATGTATTCGCCCAGCGCCCGGCCCAGTGCATCGGGGTCTTGCAGGGCGCCGCGCAAGGCATCTTGCGCGAACTCCAGCATTTGCGGCGGGATTTCGCCGGGATGAGTGACGGCGGGCTGACTTGGGTCGCGGTACAGCGACACCCCGACCATGTCTTCAGCGTCCTCAGCCAGGCGTTGCAAGACCTCCCGAGCCAACTCGCCCCGGTTAGGGATACGGAATCCGATCGAATAAGTCATGCACTCACCCTCGGCAATACCGTCGTGGGCGTACCGAGGAGGCAGGTACAACATATCGCCAGGTTCGAGCACAAATTCTTGTTCAGGTACAAAGTTGGCGAGAATCTTCAGGGGTACATCCGGCTGCAGCGACAAATCTTTTTGCCGACCAATTCGCCATCGTCGGCGCCCATGGGCCTGGAGAAGGAATACGTCGTAGCTATCCGTGTGCGGCCCAACCCCACCGCCATCGCTTGCATAACTGATCATCAAGTCATCCAGGCGGGCGTCGGGCACAAACCGGAACTGATTCATCAAATCATGCACCGCATTGTGGTGCAGATCAACGCCCTGAACCAGCAGGGTCCAACCCGGGCGCTTCAGGGCAGGGAAAGCGCGCCGCTCGAAAGGACCGTGCTTGAAACGCCAACCTGGCACCTGATCAGGCTCTTGAATCACCATGCGCGACTGGACATCCTCATCGGAGGCCAATTCAAACAAGGCCGAACGGTCCAGAAGCGGCTTAAAACCAGGAATTGCCTGGCGCACCAGCAGGGGTTTTTTCTGCCAATGGCGCTTCATGAATAATTGAGGGCTTAACCCGCCCAACAATTGCAAGGGCAAATCTACATTCATACGGTTCTCCAGTCACTGGGGGACATAAACATTCACTAATCGGATTGCGACAATTCTCCTATGGAAATCAATCAACAATGCGTGGTCGCCTTGACCTGGACCTTGAAAGACACTTTGGGCGAGGAACTTGACGTGCTGGATGACCCGGTTGAGTTTTTAATCGGGGGCGACGATCTATTTGCCGTCATTGAAGAGGCCTTGCAAGGTCATGGCGAGGGTGACTCCCTTGAGTTGCAAATCGAACCCGAACAAGGGTTTGGCGACTTCAATGACCAACTCATCTTTCTGGAGACCCGGTCATTGTTCCCCGCTGAAATCGAAGAGGGAATGACCTTTGAAGGCGCCTCACTGCCCGCGGGCTGCTCTGAGCACGCCCCCAAGGATGCCTTGTACACCGTCACCGAGCTTTACCCGGACCATGTGGTGCTTGACGCCAACCATCCATTGGCCGGCATCGCGTTGCGAATCAGCCTGAAGGTGAACGGTGTTCGCGAAGCTACCGAAGAAGAAGTCGGCCGTGGATCGGCGGGCACCGGATTCTTCAAAATTCAACCCGTTCACGCCGCCGCCCCCGGCAGCGACAGCCTGCACTAAATCAAGACTTCCCGGTTGACCCGTAGCCGCCCTCCCCGCGCTCACTGGCGGGGAACTCGGTCACCACGTTGAACTGGGCCTGCACCACCGGCACGATGACCAGTTGGGCAATGCGCTCCATGGGCTCAATCGTGAATGCCGTGTCACTGCGATTCCAGGCACTCACCATCAGTTGCCCTTGGTAATCACTGTCAATCAAACCAACCAAGTTGCCGAGCACGATGCCATGCTTGTGCCCCAAGCCCGAGCGGGGCAGGATGATGGCGGCGAAGTTGGGGTCTTGCAGGTAGATGGCAATGCCGGTCGGCACCAATTGCCAGGCGTTGGGTTGCAGAGTCAGCGGCTCAGTCAGGCAAGCGCGAAGGTCAAGCCCTGCGCTTCCAGGCGTCGCATAGGCTGGCAACTGCTCTGCCATGCGGGCATCGATAATTTTGACGTCAATTTTCATATTTTTGGGGCGCTAGCCCTTGTCCGGATTGCGATAGTAGCTATCAAATTACGAGCAAGCGATAACTTGCTCGCGCGCGTCATCTCCTGGGCGCCATTGGCGTCAACCACTAACAACGCGTTGTCATCTTGACCAAAAGTAGCCGGCCCGATGTTACCGACCAGCAAGGGCACCCCTTTGCGCACCCGCTTGGCCTGAGCGTTGGCCAGCAAGTCATGGCTCTCGGCGGCAAAGCCCACGCAGAAAAGCACCCCGCTTTGAGCTCGCGGCGACTGCGCTACTGCAGCCAATATGTCCGGATTCTCGACAAAACTCAGAACAGGTGTCGCACCAGAGCCGTCTTTTTTGATTTTCTGCTCGGCCGAGTTGGCGGTTCGCCAATCAGCCACTGCGGCCGTGGCCACAAACACAGTAGCCTGATCCACGTGAGTTTGCACCGCGGACAACATGTCTCGGGCTGACTTGACGTCGATTCGGGTGACTCCGCGCGGCGTGGGCAAACCCACCGGCCCGGCGATCAAGGTCACATCAGCGCCCGCTTCCCTGGCAGCACGGGCAATGGCAAAACCCATTTTCCCGCTGGACAAATTGGTGATGCCCCGAACCGGATCAATCGCCTCGTAGGTGGGACCAGCCGTCACCAGGACATGATGCCCCTTCAACACTTTGGGCTGAAAAAATGAGATAACGTCGAGCAGCAGTTCCTGCGGCTCCAACATGCGACCATCTCCGGTTTCGCCGCAGGCCTGATCGCCCTGACCGACACCGAACACTGTCGCACCATCCGACTGCAACTGCAGCAGGTTGCGCTGCGTCGCGGGATGGGCCCACATCTCACGGTTCATGGCCGGTGCAATCAGCAAAGGAACAGACTCCAGGGGCCGCGCCAGACACAGCAGGCTCAGCAACTCGTCTGCCCGCCCCTGAACCAATCGCGCCATGAAGTCTGCACTGCAGGGTGCGATCAAAATCGCATCAGCCTCACGACTCAGGTTGATATGAGGCATATTGTTGGGTTCGCGCGCGTCCCATTGAGAGCCGTAGACCGATCGCTGACTCAAGGCCTGCATGGTTATTGGCGTGATGAACTGCTCAGCCGCGGCGGTCATAACGACCTGAACGGTCGCACCGGCCTTGATCAAGGCTCGGCACAACTCCGCCGACTTGTAACAGGCAATGCCACCGGTAAGCCCAAGAACAATATGTTTTCCGTCAAGATCATTCATGGGCCGCAATGTAGCAGAGGACGAATCGCCCCAATCCCAAATGCATCGACGTGGATTGCCCGCCCGCCGTCCAACTGCCCAACCGACTGCCAAAGACAGTGGCCTCTATAATCGCTCTTTACCAGCTCCCCGAGCGTGCAGCGCTCTCTCTGACATGACCAAATTTGTCTTCGTCACCGGCGGCGTAGTGTCCTCCCTTGGCAAGGGAATCGCCTCAGCCTCCTTAGCCGCGATTCTGGAATCGCGAGGCCTCAAGGTCACCTTGATCAAGCTTGACCCTTACCTCAACGTCGATCCAGGCACCATGTCGCCCATGCAACATGGTGAGGTGTTTGTCACCGATGACGGCGCCGAAACCGATCTGGACTTGGGCCACTATGAGCGATTTGTGGAAACACGGATGCGAAAGGCCAACAACTTCACCACCGGCCAAATCTACAAAAGCGTTCTTGAAAAAGAGCGTCGTGGCGACTACCTGGGAAAAACCGTTCAGGTGATTCCGCACGTGACCAATGAAATTCAGGATTTCGTTAAACGTGGTGCTCGTGTTGGTACCCCAGATGCAGTTGATGTAGCCATTGTTGAAATTGGTGGCACCGTGGGTGACATCGAGTCGCTTCCGTTTTTGGAGGCAGTTCGCCAAATGAGCCTCAAGCTTGGCCCCAACAACAGCGCCTTTGTCCACCTCAGTTATGTGCCATGGATTGCCGCTGCTGGCGAGCTGAAAACCAAGCCGACCCAACACACGGCCAAGCAGTTGCGTGAAATCGGCATCCAGGCCGACGCCCTCATTTGCCGCGCAGATCGCCCTATTCCTGACGAAGAGCGGCAAAAAATCTCGTTGTTCTCGAACGTGGCCGACTGGGGCGTCATTTCCATGTGGGACGTTGACACCATCTACAAAGTGCCGCGCATGCTGCATGAGCAAGGCCTGGATGGCCTGATTTGCGACAAACTGCGATTGAACACACCGCCAGCCAACTTGAAGCGCTGGGATGACTTGGTCTATGAAACAGCGCACCCGCAAGGCGAAGTGAACATCGCCATGGTGGGCAAATACGTTGATCTGAGCGACAGCTACAAATCTCTCAACGAAGCACTTCGCCATGCGGGCATGAAAAATCATGTTCGGGTGAAGATCAGCTATCTGGACTCTGAAACCATCACCCCCAACAACGCCAATCAGCTGGCCAAGTTCGATGCTGTCTTGGTGCCAGGTGGCTTTGGCATTCGCGGCGTCGAAGGCAAAATTTGCGCGGCGCAGTACGCCCGTGAAAACAAGGTGCCCTACCTTGGCATCTGCTTGGGCATGCAAGTGGCCACCATTGAGTTTGCCCGCCATGTGGCCGGTCTGAAAGACGCCAACAGCACAGAGTTCGCGCCCAATGGCCCCCACCCGGTAATTGCCCTGATCACCGAATGGAAAGACGAAGACGGCACGATCAAACAGCGCAGCGAAAGCTCAGACCTGGGCGGCACGATGCGCTTGGGCGCGCAAAGCTCTGATGTCGCCAAAGACACATTGGCTCATGACATTTACGGTGACGTGGTGACTGAGCGTCACCGCCATCGTTATGAGGCCAACGTCAATTACCTGGACACATTGCGCAAAGCCGGCTTGGTCATCTCGGCCCAGACGCAACGCGAGCAATTGACAGAAATTGTGGAACTGCCCAAAGCCGACCACCCCTGGTATGTCGGTGTCCAATTCCACCCGGAGTTCAAATCAACCCCTTGGGACGGTCACCCCCTCTTCAATGCCTTTATCAAGGCGGCCTTGGTACATCAAGCGGCTGAAGCCCCTTCGAAAGCGGCACTCTGATGAAATTGTGTGGTTTTGACATTGGCCTGGAAAAGCGTTTCTTTCTGATCGCCGGCCCTTGCGTGATTGAGTCTGAGCAGTTGCAGATGGACACGGCCGGCACTTTGAAGGAAATCACCGACAGCCTCGGTATCCCCTTCATTTTCAAGAGCAGCTTTGACAAGGCCAACCGCTCCAGCGGCAGCACCTTTCGCGGCCCCGGCATTGAAAAAGGTCTTGAAATTTTAGCCAAGGTCAAGCGCGAACTCCAGTTGCCCGTTCTGACCGATATTCACTCGGAAGACCAGATTGCACAAGTAGCGTCGGTGGTCGACGTTCTGCAGACACCGGCTTTTTTGTGCCGTCAAACTGATTTCATTCGCGCTGTTGCTCAGTCGGGCAAGCCGGTAAATATCAAAAAAGGTCAATTCCTGGCTCCTGGCGACATGAAAAACGTCATCGACAAAGCCCGTGCCGCAGCGCGCGAGTTGGGTCTCAATGAAGATAACTTCATGGCCTGCGAACGTGGTGCCAGTTTTGGTTACAACAACCTGGTGAGCGACATGCGCTCTCTGGCCATCATGCGGGACACGGCAGCTCCCGTAGTTTTCGACGCCACCCATTCTGTGCAGCTTCCCGGTGGCAATGGCACCAGCAGCGGCGGACAACGCGAGATGGTCCCCGTGCTGGCCCGTGCTGCGGTTGCAGTCGGGGTGGCCGGGCTGTTCATGGAAACACACCCGGACCCCAGCAAAGCCATGAGTGATGGCCCCAACGCGGTGCCACTCAAGCACATGAAAGCCCTTCTCGAAACCTTGGTCGCACTGGATGCTGTGACCAAAAAGAATGGCTTCCTGGAAAACAGTTTCGAGGCGTAAGCCTGAAAGCCCCATGAGCAGCGCCTACATCATCGCCAACGTCACAGTCACCAACCCTGTTCAGTACGAAGAGTACAAAAAGTGGTCCACTGCCGCCATGCAGGCCTACGGCGCCGATGTATGCGTGCGAGGGGGCAAGGTGGAGTCGATTGAAGGCGACTGGATGCCGGATCGGCTAGTTATTCTAAAATTCCCGAGCTGGGAAGCGGCCAAAGTGTTCGACACCTCGCCCGAGTACGGCAAGGCGCGCACAGCCCGACAGGGCGCCGCCATCATGCGCATGATCCTCGTTGAGGGTGTGTAGTTGTTTCCCTTTTGTTTTTTTGGTTTTTTTGTTTTAGAAAGAATTCAATGAGTGCAATTGTTGACATCGTCGGTCGCGAAATTCTTGATTCACGCGGCAACCCCACTGTCGAATGCGACGTCCTTCTCGAATCTGGCACCATGGGCCGGGCCGCAGTACCCTCCGGCGCCTCCACTGGCAGCCGCGAAGCCATGGAGCTGCGCGATGGCGATAAATCCCGCTACTTGGGCAAAGGCGTTCTGAAAGCCGTTGAGCACATCAACACAGAAATTTCCGAAGCCGTTTTGGGTCTGGACGCGTCTGAACAAGCCTTCCTGGATCGCACATTGATTGATCTGGACGGCACAGAAAACAAATCGCGTCTTGGCGCCAATGCCATTCTGGCAGTGTCCATGGCCGTGGCGCGCGCTGCCGCCGAAGAGTCGGGCTTGCCGCTGTACCGCTATTTCGGTGGCATGGGTGCCACACAAATGCCGGTTCCGATGATGAACGTTGTCAACGGCGGTGCCCACGCCAACAACAATCTTGATTTGCAAGAGTTGATGATCATTCCGGTTGGCGCACCCAGCTTTCGGGAAGCGGTTCGTTACGGCGCTGAAGTGTTTCACGCCCTCAAGAAAATCCTGCACGACAAAGGCATGAGCGTGGCCGTGGGTGACGAAGGTGGTTTTGCCCCCAACGTCGAAAGCCATGAAGCCGCCATTTTGCTGATTCTGGAAGCGATTGAAAAAGCAGGTTTTGTCGCCGGTGAACAAATCGCTTTGGGACTGGACTGCGCAGCCAGCGAGTTCTACAAAGACGGTAAGTACCACCTGGCAGGTGAAGGTTTGGTCTTGAGCTCCGCCGAGTGGATTGACATGATGGCGACATGGGTCGACAAGTACCCCATCATCAGCATTGAAGACGGCATGGCTGAGAACGACTGGGACGGCTGGAAGCTCTTGACCGACCGCTTGGCCAAGAAGGTTCAAATTGTCGGCGACGACTTGTTTGTTACCAACACCAAGATTCTCAAAGAAGGCATTGACAAGGGCATTGCCAATTCGATTCTGATCAAGATCAACCAGATTGGCACCTTGACAGAGACGTTTGAAGCCATCGAAATGGCGAAACGGGCTGGCTATACCGCGGTCATCAGCCACCGCTCCGGCGAGACTGAAGACTCCACGATTTCCGACATCGCCGTCGGCACCAATGCCGGTCAAATCAAAACAGGTTCCCTGAGCCGCTCTGATCGCATGGCCAAGTACAACCAATTGCTGCGCATCGAAGAGGACTTGGGTGATGTCGCTGTCTACCCAGGGCGCGCGGCTTTTTATAACCTGCGCTAACCGTGCCGGCCCCTGCGTTTGAGATCACCGCAATGCCTCCCCGTTCATGGCGGGGTATTGGGGTGAATCGTCTCTCGTCAGGGGCGTGATCTTGGGAAATCGCGTTGTCCCGGCTCTGCTGATCACGCTGCTCGTGATACTTCACGCCCAGCTGTGGTTTGGCCGGGGCAGTGTGCCTAACGTTGACCTGCTGGTCGAGCAACTCAAGTCGCAAAAGCAACAGAACGAACAAGCCAAACTGGCCAATGAACAATTGAGTGCCGAGGTCCGCGACCTCAAAGAAGGCCTCAACATGGTGGAAGAAAAAGCCCGGTTGGAACTGGACATGGTGAAACCCAACGAGATTTACGTTCAGTTTGCCAAGTGATACGGGGCGATTGAATGCGCCAATGAGAATCGCGATATTGGGCGCT
The DNA here is from genome assembly GCA_037968455.1 of Rhodoferax sp. Classification (GTDB taxonomy): domain Bacteria; phylum Pseudomonadota; class Gammaproteobacteria; order Burkholderiales; family Burkholderiaceae_C; genus Rhodoferax. The sequence continues at coordinate 3,827 of JBBKVN010000392.1, read as the reverse complement.
GAATGCACCGGGAAATCGGTGTTGTCTCAAACTCTGGCGCAACGCCTGTCGGACGGCCCCACCCGCGCTGTTTGCATCCCAGAAGTACTACGAGAATGGTGTGATCGGGTAGGCCGCCCTCCTTTGGCCCATGAGCAATTAGCCGTGGCCTTGGAGCAGAAGGATCGCATCGAGGCAGCCCCTCCATGCAACTTTTTGCTGGCAGACACCCATCCGCTAATGACCGCCGTTTACAGCGATCTGCACTACTCGGATGCTTCGCTCTACCTCATGGCGCTGACGCACCTTCGTGAGTTTGACCTAACCCTCGTGATGGGGATGGACTTGGACTGGGTCGCCGACGGGATTCAACGCGATGGACCGGCCATGCGCCAGCAGGTGAACACTCGGCTTCGTCAGGTGCTGGACGCTGAGTCCATTCCCTACACCGTGATTTACGGCACGGGCGGCGCCCGGTCGGACTGTGCCCTCCAAGCCATTGCCCACCAAGCCACCCCAATGGATCTGAGATCCACCAAGACGACAAAACCTTGGGCCTGGAATTGTGAAAAATGCAGCGACGCCCAATGCGAGCACCGTATCTTCACGGGGCAACTTCAGATCGGCAAGCGCTAACCTGCCCTTGTTGCGTTTGAAATAAAACGACCGCTCTAAGCGGTCGTGATTGAGATTACTGAACTTCGTCGCTGGAAGGCGGCAGCACCGTCTGAGCCCGGAAAACCCGCTCAATGTCGATCGGGTCGAACTGATAGTGTTTGCCACAAAACTCGCACCCCACTTCCACGTTGCCCCGCTCCAGCAAGATACTCTTGGCCTCATCTTCTCCAAGCCCTTCCAGCATACGGGAGACACGCTCCCGGCTGCAGGAGCACGAGAAACGCGGAGCAGCGTCGCCTTCCGCAGGCTCAAAGCGAATGATTTTTTCTTCCCAAAACAAACGCCGAAGAATGGTGTCAACGTCCAGCGTCAGTAGCTCTTCGCGTTTGAGGCTGGAGGCCAAAATGGAGATGCGATTAAAGTGTTCATTCACGCCAATCTCGTCCTCATTGGCCTCACTCACCATACTGCCGGCCAAATTGCCAACCCCTTCAAGTGGCAGGCGCTGAATCAGCAGTCCCGCAGCCACTTTGTCATCGGCCGCCAAGACCAGCGTGGTGTCCAACTGTTCACTTTGAAGCATGTAGTGCTCCAACACGTTGCTCAATTTTTCGATTTTCTCGCCTTGGTCGCCGAACAAAGGCACGACACCTTGGTAGGGCTGTTGACCGGGAAAACGCGTTTTCGGGTCCAGCGTAATCGCGCATTTCCCTTCGTTGCTCACGTTGACCATCGCGCTGAGCCGCGCATCAAGGGGCACCTCACCTATGACGGTTGCTGTCGCCCGCAAGCCGAAATCGGGCTGCACCTCGGCCACTGCCAGCTTGACGGGTCCATCGCCGAAGATCTGCAGAATCAAGGAGCCATTGAACTTGATATTGGATTGCATCAAGGTGGCCGCAGCCACCATTTCACCCAGCATGTCCCGCACCGGCTCGGGGTAAGCATTCGACTCGCCGGCTGACGCCCGGCGTTGCAGAATTTCGGTCCATGCATCGGTCAGGCGTACCACCACACCCCGCACCGGCAGGCCATCGAACAAAAATTTATGAATCTCAGACACTCAGCTATTCCAATCGTTTCAACACTTCTTCAACCCTGATTCCGCCAATAAGCCGGAATCAGGCAATTTTTCTCAACCCCGTCCGGTAACGGTTGGCATTTTCGACGTAGTGCTGCGCACTTTGGCGCAAGCCTTCAATCTGCTCCGGACTAAGCTGACGGATCACTCTTGCAGGGCTGCCCAAAATCATGGAGCCATCGGCAAATTCTTTGCCTTCGGTGACCAGCGCGCCGGCACCGACCAGACAGTTTTTTCCAATTTTGGCGCCATTCAGTACCACGGCACCAATACCAATCAGCGAGTTATCACCAATGGTGCAACCGTGAAGCATTACCTTGTGACCCACAGTTACCCCCTCACCCACCACCAAGGGCATACCTACATCAGCGTGTAGCACACTCATGTCTTGAATGTTTGACCCTTTCCCCACGGTAATGGTTTCGGTATCACCCCTAATCACCACGCCAAACCAGATGTTGGCATCGTCGGCTAGAGTGACGTTTCCCATCACTTGGGCGCTGTCGGCCACCCAAGCCGACGCCGACACTTGGGGGCTGACCCCATCAAGCTCATAAATTGCCATTCTCATTCCTTATTCAACTTGCCTAGAATTGTAGGGATTGAGCCCGCCCCATGACGACTTGCCCCACAAACACCCCACACAACCCTTCCCGGCCTTCCCTGCGCCGACTGGCACAGCAACTGATACAGATTGAATCGCCAGACGAAAAAGCCGACGAAGTTCGCCGCATCACTGAACACAACCGGGACCTCAACCCGCAGGAGAAGGTCGCTGAAGCGCCAGGCATTCCCGGCCGGCCGGCGCGCCCAGCCCTTGTGCACCCCGGCCAACTGAAGCCGCGCGCGGTTGGAACGACCGAGGGTCGGGCAACCCTGATACATGCCTTGACGCACATCGAAGCCAATGCCGTCAATTTGGCCTTGGATGTCATTTGGCGGTTTGACGGCATGCCCGAACGTTTTTACCGGGATTGGCTTCAAGTTGCCCAAGAGGAAGCCCTGCACTTTCAACTCCTGCGTGATCACCTTCAAACCTTGGGCTATTCCTACGGCGATTTCCCTGCCCACGACGGCCTATGGGAAATGGCCGAGAAAACCAAACACGACCTGATGGCCCGCCTGGCACTGGTACCTCGCACACTGGAAGCCAGGGGATTAGACGTGACCCCTGCCATTCGAACCAAACTGGTTTCAGTCGGTGACCGCGCAGGAGCGGCCATTCTGGACATCATCCTGCGCGATGAAATCGGCCATGTCGCGATTGGCAACCACTGGTATCGCCACCTGTGTGCACTGCAACAATTGGACCACGTGGCCACCTATGCGTCGCTGGCCCACACCTACGGCGCCAAACCCCTCAAAGGACCGTTCAATCTGGAGGCCCGACGTGCCGCTGGCTTCGATGAGACAGAACTGTCGCTTCTGAAGGACTAAGGTTGTTACATGTTGCGGGGCGGGTCATCCCTTGACTCCCTAAAATTAGCCTATCTCCTTACTCTCAGAATCATGCCCAACCCGACCGACACATTGAACTGGCCAGAAACCACGGCGCCAGACTCGACCGTCTTTGCCAGGCAGGCGATCCTGAACCTTAACCGCTCGGTGTTTGGATTTGAGTTATTTGACCGGTCTCATGCAGCCGGTACGCACAACTCAGCCAGCGACGCGGCCCTGCTTTTCAATGTGCTGTCCCACGCTGAGTGCGAAGTCCTGATGGAGCGCAAGCTCATCTTCATCAATTGCACCCATGACACTTTGGCCAGTGGGCACTTGGAGTTGGTTCCGCCAGAGCGCGTCGTCCTGGAAATCCCCCCTCTTAACGCACCCCAAGCCGACGATATAGACACGCATTTGATGGCCCTGACTGACATCAGGCGTCGGGGGTTCCGGCTGGCATTTGACCAATCTGTACTGACCGGGCCCCACCTCAGTTGGTTGCCACTGGCCTCGTTTATCAAGATTGATCTCTCGCATGCCTCTGAAGCCGACGTTTCCGCGTGGGTGCTAACTGCCCGACAGAACCCCAAGGCCAAGCTGATTGCAGAGAAAGTGGAAACCGAGGCGCAATTCGCCACGGCGCAACGTCTGGGATTTTCCCTGTTTCAGGGCTACTGGTTTGCCAAACCGATTTTGCTCAGCGGAAAAA
>JBBKVN010000391.1:0-14943 GCA_037968455.1 Rhodoferax sp. | reverse complement strand
TGGTGGGCGATGCAAGTTTCGAACTTGCGACCCCTGCAGTGTGAATGCAGTGCTCTACCCCTGAGCTAATCGCCCTGAATTCCTATCAGGTAAGCCTCGAATTATGCCATATTTTCAACAGCCAACTCTCCAAAACGTTTTCCCAGCACTCGATTTGTCAATTTCTTTGAGGACTTGTTCATGCGCTGTATTCTCCTGCTCATTGGCTGACAGAACCGGCGGAGCATAGGCTCGTAAATCGACGGCAATCACGCTCTCTCGGGCGACCTCGTTTGACCCAACCTCCATCACCAAGGCCTCTTGCCCTCGGGTCATATTAATGTAGACGTCAGCCAAAAGTTCGGCATCCAACAATGCGCCGTGCAACGCCCTGCCCGAATTGTCGACTTCCAGTCGCTCGCAAAGTGCGTTCAGCGAATTGCGCTTGCCCGGATACATCTCCTTTGCCATGACCAGCGTATCGGTCACACTGGCAACAAACTCCTTGAACTTGAGCCGTCCAACCAGCTCCAGTTCTTTGTTCAAAAACCCAACGTCGAATGCCGCGTTGTGAATAACAATTTCGGCCCCGGCCAAATAAGTCATCAGTTCATCAACTACCGCTGGAAACTGGGGCTTGTCCTTCAGAAATTCACTGGTGATTCCGTGAACTTTAAGCGCTTCCTCGTGGCTCTCACGCCCTGGGTTCAGGTAGAAGTGCCTATTGTTGCCGGTCAGCTTTCGGCTAACCATCTCCACACATCCAATTTCGATAACCCGGTCGCCACTATCCGCAGACAGGCCCGTGGTTTCTGTATCAAGAAAGATTTGGCGCATAAACAATTCAATCGATCAATATGAACCGGTCAGTGATTTTCTTTGGCGTGATTCACGGAGTACTTGGGAATTTCCACCACGACATCGTTCTGGGCCAAAAATGCCTGACAGCTCAGGCGAGAGTTGGGCTCGAGCCCCCAGGCGCGATCCAGCAGATCCTCTTCGTTTTCATCCAATTCGTTCAACGAAGAAAAGCCTTCGCGAACAACAACGTGACAAGTGGTACAGGCACAACTCATGTCACAAGCATGTTCAATGTTGATGTGGTTGTCTAGCATAGCCTCACAAATAGACGTACCGGCCGGGGCAGAAATTTCCACACCTTGAGGACAGTATTCGGGATGGGGCATTATTCTAATAATTGGCATTTTTAATCCGTGTTGTCTTCTTCAGACTGATTCAATGTTTTTGCCAGCCAGTGCTTTTTGGATGCCTCGATTCATTCGAATCGCCGCAAAAGCTTCCGTGCCCTTGGCCAGAGTTTGTGTCACCGCTTCAATCTGCGGCGCGTCGTCCAGTGAGCGAGACGCCTTCGTAGAAGCAATCAGGCTGTCAATCTCGGCTCGCTCAGATTGAGACAACAAATCACCATCCGCAAGTAGCGCGCTTTCAATGGCAAGCACCATTCGATCACTGTCTACGCGTGCCTCAACCAGAGCTCGTGACTTCATGTCCGCCTCCGCCGTCGAAAAGCTGTCCTGCAGCATGGCCGCAATCTGGTCGTCGCCCAGCCCATAGGAAGGTTTGACATCAATTCGAGCCGCCACCCCGCTGACTTGCTCCAATGCGTTGACGTTCAACAAACCATCTGCATCGACAGTGAACGTCACGCGGATGCGAGCTGCACCAGCCGCCATGGGTGGAATTCCCCGCAATTCGAAACGCGCGAGGCTGCGGCAGTCAGCAACAAGATCGCGCTCGCCTTGGACCACATGCAGGGCCAACGCCGTCTGCCCGTCGACGTAAGTGGTGAAATCCTGAGCCTTCGCAGTGGGAATCGTTTCATTGCGAGGAACAATGCGCTCGACCAGTCCACCCATGGTCTCAATTCCGAGAGACAGTGGAATGACGTCCAGCAGCAGGAGGTCACCTTCGGTGTTGTTGCCCGCCAATTGATTGGCCTGAATCGCGGCACCAAGAGCCACAACCTCATCGGGGTTCAGATTGGTCAGTGGCTCGCATCCAAAAAACTCAGCGACCGCTTTTTGAATCTGTGGCATACGGGTCGAGCCACCGACCATGACTACGCCGTTGACGTCTTCTACAGTTAGTTTGGCATCCCTCAAGGCCTTGCGGGCCGCTGTGACGGTACGCTTGGTCAGGCTGAGAGTTGCCACCTCAAACCTAGCAACGTCAACATCCACGGCCACGTCTCCGCTGGTCAGTTGCGCCTTGAATGTCACAGTATCTTGGGAGGAAAGGGCTTCCTTGCTGGCCCTGGCGGCAACTTTCAGCGCGGCCTTGTCAGCTGAATTTAGGTCCCTGGCGCCGCTTTGCGCAATCACCCAATCCACTAGGGCGTGATCGTAGTCGTCGCCCCCCAGCGCGGAGTCCCCTCCGGTTGCCACAACTTCAAAGACCCCTTGTGTCAGCCGCAATATGGAGATATCGAAGGTGCCGCCACCGAGGTCGTAAATGGCGTAAACACCTTCGCTCGAATTGTCCAACCCGTAGGCAATAGCGGCGGCGGTGGGCTCGTTTATCAGACGAAGAACATTCAGCCCGGCCAATTGGGCGGCATCTTTCGTCGCCTGGCGTTGTGCGTCGTCGAAATAGGCGGGGACCGTGATCACCGCCCCATACAAATCGTCGTTGAAGGTATCTTCGGCGCGGTAACGCAGCGTTGCCAAAATATCGGCACTGACCTCAACCGGTGATTTTTCACCCTGAATGGTCTGCAATCCCAACATGCCAGGATGATCTACAAAACGGTATGGCAACTTTTCCGGACTAGCAACATCCTTCAAACCACGCCCCATGAACCGTTTCACCGACGCTATGGTGTTCTCGGGGTCCTGTGCCAACGCCGCCTGTGCGTCGAATCCAATTTGACGCGCGCCACCTTCCTGGTAGCGAACAACGGAGGGAAGAATCACCCGCCCTTTGTCATCGGGCAGGCATTCCGCCACGCCATGACGCACGGATGCGACCAAAGAATGTGTTGTGCCCAAGTCAATGCCAACAGCAATTCGCCGCTCGTGCGGATTCAGGGATTGGCCAGGTTCAGAAATTTGTAAAAGCGCCATGTCTTAATTTTTTTTGGATTCAAGGATCCATTGTCCCAGTTAGGCGGCGTCTATTCGGTCTAGACGGTTTTCCACGTCACCCGCGAAGCGCTCAATGAACATCAATGCTCTCACCTGTTGAGCCGCCTCCCGATAGTCATGGGTTGAGTCAAGCAATTGGCCACAATGTTCCAGAATGTGCTGCCGCGCAGCCGAGACCTGTTGGTCCAACTGCTCCAATTCGGACACACTGTTCGCGTCTTCCAAGGATTCGCGCCACTCCATTTGCTGCATTAGGAACGCTGCCGGCATGGCCGTGTTGTTCTCAGCGTTGATAGGAGCACCGTTCAACTCGCACAAATAGGCTGCGCGCTTGAGAGGTTCCTTCAGTCGCTGATAAGCCTCATTGATTCGAACTGACCATTGCATGGCCATTCGCTGTGCGGCCGCGCCGTGGGTCGCAAATTTGTCCGGGTGTGCTTCTTTTTGCAGCGCCTTCCAGCGTGCATCAATACCCCCACGGTCTTGCGCAAAGGTAAGGGCAAGACCGAAGAGCTCGAAATCATTGGTTTGAAGATTCACACTCGAAAAGATTCGCCACAACCGCAACGATCCCGCTCGCGGGGATTGTTGAACTTGAAGCCCTCGTTAAGGCCTTCGCGAACGAAGTCCAACTCGGTTCCATCAAGGTAGGCAAAACTCTTGGGCTCAACCAGGATTTTGACGCCGTGGCCTTCAAAAACCATGTCCTCCGGGGCCACTTCGTCCACGTATTCAATCTTGTACGCTAGACCCGAGCAACCGGTTGTTTTGACACCCAGACGCACACCCACACCCTTGCCGCGTTTGGCAAGGTATCGATTGACGTGCCGGGCAGCAGCTTCAGTCAGGGAAACAGCCATATCAATTGGTCTTAGCTACGCCGTGCTTTTGACGGTAGTCGTTCACTGCAGCTTTGATGGCGTCTTCAGCCAGAATTGAGCAGTGAATCTTCACAGGTGGCAGGGCCAGTTCCTCAGCAATCTCACTATTTTTCAATGCGGCAGCCTGATCCAGTGTCTTGCCCTTCACCCACTCGGTAACGAGCGAAGAAGACGCGATTGCCGAACCACAGCCATAGGTTTTGAAACGAGCATCCTCGATCACACCCGTCTCAGGATTCACTCGGATTTGCAGCTTCATCACGTCACCACAGGCGGGAGCACCGACCATGCCAGTACCCACAGACTCGTCGCCCTTGTCAAAAGAACCGACGTTGCGGGGGTTTTCGTAGTGGTCAACGACCTTTTCTGAATATGCCATTTTGTTTACCTCTTTTGGTTTAGTGGGCAGCCCACTGAATGGTGCTGATGTCGATACCCTCTTTGTACATGTCCCACAAAGGGCTCAAATCACGCAGCTTGGCCACATTGAGCTTGATGGTCTCCACCGCGTAGTCGATCTCGGCTTCGGTGGTGTAACGCCCAATCGTCATGCGCAGACTGCTGTGCGCCAACTCATCGCTGCGGCCCAAGGCACGCAGTACATAGCTAGGCTCCAAGCTGGCGGAAGTGCATGCCGAGCCGCTGGAAACAGCCAGGCCCTTGATACCCATGATCAAGGACTCGCCTTCCACATAGTTAAAACTCATGTTCAGATTGTGTGGCACCCGTTGGTCCACGTGGCCATTGATAAACACCTGCTCTACGTCTTTAAGACCCGCCAACATGCGGTCATGCAAAGCCCGAATACGGACATTTTCCGCAGCCATCTCCTCTTTGGCGATGCGGTAGGCCTCGCCCATGCCCACGATTTGGTGCGTGGGCAACGTGCCCGAGCGCATGCCGCGCTCATGACCACCGCCATGCATCTGGGCTTCAATACGAATTCGCGGCTTGCGACGCACAAACAAGGCGCCTATGCCCTTGGGGCCGTAGGTTTTGTGCGCGGTTAGGCTCATCAAATCGACAGGCAACTTATTCAGGTCGACATCTACTCGGCCGGTCGCTTGGGCTGCATCAACATGGAATATCACCCCTTTTTCGCGGCACACTGCGCCGATAGCGGCAATATCCTGAATGACGCCAATTTCATTATTGACAAACATGACGCTGGCCAAAATGGTGTCGGGCCGAATGGCTGCTTTGAAGACTTCCAAATCCAGTAACCCATCTTCTTTCACGTCCAGATAGGTCACCTCAAAGCCCTGACGCTCCAACTCACGACAGGTATCCAACACCGCCTTATGCTCGGTCTTGACCGTGATGATGTGCTTGCCTTTGGTCTTGTAGAAGTTTGCCGCGCCTTTAAGGGCCAGGTTGTTTGACTCTGTTGCACCCGAGGTCCACACGATTTCGCGCGGATCGGCGCCAATCAGTGCTGCGACGTTTTCGCGCGCCTTCTCAACAGCGGCCTCAGCCTCCCAACCCCAGGCGTGACTGCGTGATGCGGGATTACCAAAGTGTTGGCGCAACCACGGAACCATGGCATCTACCACTCGCTCATCACAAGGGTTGGTTGCGCTGTAATCCATGTAAATGGGGAAATGCGGTGTTGTATCCATAACTAACTCATTACTGCTGTTTTATCAAAAAATATCTCTTTGCGACTCACGACTTGGAAAACGCATTGCCAAGTGCAAAGACAGAATTCGGCACATTCAAACGCACGGGCTTCACCACAGGCATGCTTGAAATGGCGCGCTTTAGCGACGGCCCCTCCTCGATTTGCAGCCCTTTGGCCAATTGGTCATCCACCAACTTTTGCAAAGTCACAGAGGCCAAAAACTCGACCATTTTGGTATTCAGAGACGCCCACAGGTCATGGGTCATACACCGAGCTCCCTCACCCAAGCAGTTTTCCTTGCCGCCACACTGGGTGGCGTCAATCGGCTCATCTACAGAAACGATGATGTCTGCCACCGTGATCTCGGAAGGCTTTCTGGCCAAGGTGTAGCCGCCACCGGGTCCACGGGTGGACTCCACCAGCTCGTGACGACGTAACTTGCCAAACAACTGCTCCAGATAGGACAGCGAAATTTGCTGGCGCTGGCTAATGGCCGCGAGAGTGACCGGGCCGCCACTTTGGCGCAGCCCCAAATCAATCATGGCTGTGACCGCAAAACGGCCTTTGGTAGTAAGACGCATGGCAAACTCCTTGGAATCGGTTGATCAACTGCAACACCACCCTGTCTGCGCGTAACATTGCCACTGTTTAGTTGCGCCACTGGACTTGCATGGAACCCGCCTTAAACGGGTTTACCCCATTATAGCAAGAATCCGATCAAATTACTCGGGTACATAGACTGATGGGTCACCTTTTGACCTTTGCAAGTCAAATCAGTATTATGGGATAACGTCTCTTCCTGCCGCACCGAAGGCCTGCTCCTTGAGAACGCCCAGTTGATCACGCACCCGTGCCGCCTTTTCAAACTCCAAGTTGCGGGCATGTTCGAGCATCAGCTTCTCCAAGCGCTTGATTTCACGAGAAATGTCCTTCTCGCTCATATCTTCAACTTGGGCCCTTTGCAGCGCGTCACGCTCCAGTTTTTCGGCCTCTTTACCGGCTTTCTCACTGTAGACACCGTCAATCAGGTCCCGGACCTGTTTGACGATGCTGCGGGGCGTAATCCCGTGAACCTCGTTGTGCGCCAGTTGTTTGATCCGGCGCCGCTCGGTCTCGCCAATGGCCTTCTTCATTGATTCCGTGATTTTGTCAGCGTACAAAATGGCGCGTCCATGCATGTTCCGGGCTGCGCGGCCAATGGTTTGAATCAAAGATCGCTCTGACCGCAAGAAGCCTTCTTTGTCGGCATCCAGAATGGCGACCAAGGACACCTCGGGGATGTCCAATCCTTCTCGTAGCAAGTTAATGCCGACAAGCACGTCGAAAGTCCCCAGGCGCAAATCCCGCAAAATTTCAACGCGTTCGACCGTATCAATATCGCTATGTAGGTAGCGAACCTTCACGCCGTTGTCGCTAAGGTAATCCGTCAACTGCTCGGCCATTCGCTTGGTCAAGGTGGTGATGAGGACACGCTCACTCTTCTCAACCCGAATCCGAATTTCTTGCAGCACATCATCGACCTGACTGGTGGCGGGTCTCACCTCTACCTCAGGATCCACCAAGCCTGTCGGGCGAACCAACTGCTCAACGACCTTGCCCGTATGGTCTTTTTCCCATTGAGCTGGCGTGGCAGACACAAAAACCGCCTGGCGCATCTTGGTTTCGAACTCTTCAAACTTCAGCGGGCGGTTGTCCAGCGCGCTGGGCAGGCGAAATCCATATTCCACCAAGGTCGTCTTTCGAGATCGGTCACCGTTGTACATGCCACCAAACTGGCCGATCAATACATGGCTTTCGTCAAGAAACATCAGAGCGTCTTTGGGCAAATAATCCGTCAATGTGGCGGGTGGCGCCCCCGGAGGTGACCCACTCAAATGGCGGGAATAGTTCTCAATGCCTTTGCAGTGCCCCACCTCACTGAGCATTTCAAGGTCAAACCGGGTGCGCTGCTCCAGGCGTTGCGCCTCAACGAGCTTTCCTTGGCTGACAAACTCCTTGACCCGGTCTGACAACTCGACCTTGATGGTCTCCACAGCCGCCAACACTTGAGCGCGCGGCGTCACGTAATGGCTGCTGGGGTAGACCGTAAACCGGGGAATCTTCTGGCGAATGCGCCCTGTCAGAGGGTCAAAGAGCTGCAGGGACTCAATTTCGTCATCAAACAGCTCGATGCGGACGGCCATTTCACTGTGCTCGGCCGGAAATACGTCGATCGTGTCGCCCCGAACACGGAACGCGCCGCGTGAGAAATCAATGTCATTGCGCTGGTACTGCATACGCACCAGTTGGGCAATCATGTCTCGCTGGCCCATTTTGTCGCCAGCCCGCAAGGTCATCACCATCTGGTGATAGGCCTCGGGCTGGCCAATACCGTAAATTGCAGAGACGGTGGCGACGATGACAACGTCGCGCCGCTCCAACAAACTTTTGGTGCAGCTCAACCGCATTTGCTCAATGTGCTCGTTGATCGCCGAGTCCTTCTCGATGAACAAATCGCGCTGAGGCACATAAGCCTCGGGTTGGTAATAGTCGTAGTAGCTGACAAAGTATTCCACCGCGTTCTTGGGGAAAAACTCACGAAACTCGCTATACAACTGCGCGGCCAAGGTTTTGTTGGGGGCAAAAACGATTGCGGGCCGCCCCAAGCGGGCAATCACATTGGCCATGGTGAAGGTCTTGCCCGACCCAGTGACGCCCAATAGCGTCTGAAACACCTCACCGTCATTGATCCCTTCAACCAGTTGCTCAATGGCCTCTGGCTGGTCACCCGCTGGCGGATAGGGCTGAAATAGCTCAAACGGAGAGTCCGCAAAGTGCACGAACGTGCCCTCAGATGTTGGCGTCGAGCCATCGGCCGGCGCCGGAATTGGCGTGTTTTCAGTGAGCATTGACATAACCTGACGATTTAAACCCGGGTCGAAGCTACTAAAATATTCCGCATCTAGACCCAGCCCCCTATTCTCGTTTCTCTCCGACTACTTTTCACAGGACCCTCCCATGTCACTTTTTTCTGCCGTCGAAATGGCCCCTCGCGACCCAATTCTGGGTTTGAATGAACAGTTCAATGCGGACACCAACCCTGCCAAAGTCAATCTGGGCGTGGGCGTCTATTTCGATGACAACGGCAAGCTCCCATTGCTGCAATGCGTCCAAGCCGCAGAGAAGACCATGATGGAAAAGCCCGCCGCGCGTGGTTACTTGCCCATTGACGGCATCGCAGCATACGACGCCGCTGTTAAATCGCTGGTGTTTGGCGCTGAGAGTGAACCCGTCACATCGGGCCGTATCGCCACTGTTCAAGGCATTGGCGGCACTGGCGGTTTGAAAATTGGCGCGGACTTTTTGAAAAAGCTCAACCCCAATGCAACCGTTCTGATCTCGGACCCAAGCTGGGAAAACCACCGCGCCCTCTTCACCAATGCCGGCTTCACGGTAGACAGCTACCGCTACTACGACGCAGAGAAGCGCGGCGTTGACTTTGACGGCATGCTGGCCGACTTGAACGCCGCAGCGCCCGGCACCATCATCCTGCTGCATGCCTGCTGCCACAACCCAACCGGCTATGACATCACGGCAGCCCAGTGGGACCAGGTGATTTCAGCGATCGCCGCCAAAAACCTTGTTCCCTTTCTGGACATGGCCTACCAGGGCTTTGGACACGGCATCGCCGAAGACGGCGCGGTCATCGGCAAGTTTGTGGCCGCGGGACTGGACTTTTTTGTCTCCACTTCGTTCAGCAAGAGCTTCAGCTTGTATGGCGAGCGGGTTGGCGCGCTGTCAGTGGTTTGCGCCAGCAAGGAGGAAGCAGGCCGTGTTTTGAGCCAACTGAAGATTGCGATTCGCACCAACTACTCCAACCCCCCGATTCACGGCGGCGCCATTGTGGCCGCCGTTTTGGGCAACCCCGAACTGCGTGCTCTGTGGGAAAAGGAACTGGGCGAGATGCGCGTTCGCATCAAAGCCATGCGCCAAAAGCTGGTGGACGGACTCAAGGCCGCCGGTGTTCAGCAGGACATGAGCTTCATCACCACTCAGATTGGCATGTTCAGCTACTCTGGCCTGTCCAAAGATCAGATGGTTCGGCTGCGATCAGAGTTTGGGGTGTACGGCACCGACACCGGCCGCATGTGCGTAGCCGCGCTCAACAGCAAGAACATCGACTACGTTTGCGCAGCCATTGCCAAAGTGATCTAACTCACAAATTTCTAATGATGAAATAGCCCCTTTGCACCTAAGCAGCAAGCGCAAGGTGCTATATCTTCAGTAGCAACGCCTGTTCGCACACTTATGAAAAAAATCAACCTCATCGGTAGTGGTCGGGTTGGTTCAACGCTTGCGCGTTTGTGGAAAGACCAAAGCACGTTTGAGATTCAGGATGTACTGACGCGTGGGCTTGCGTCGGCTCAGCACGCAGTTGACTTTATCGGCGGGGGTCGGGCCAATGGATCACTTGCGGATATGCGCCCCGCCGACCTCTGGATGCTGGCTGTGCCGGATCGGGAGATATCACGCGTTGCAACCGCCCTGAGCCTATTGACGCCGACACTCCCTGCGAGCCTTGCGTTTCACTGCAGCGGCGCACTCTCGTCTGGGGAGTTAACCGGCCTGAAACGACAAGGCTGGAAAGTGGCCAGCGCCCACTGCCTGCTGAGTTTCGCCAACCCAAACGACGCGGTGACGCAATTTGCGGGCACCCCCTGCGCCTTGGAAGGCGATGCCCCCGCGGTGGAGGTGTTGTCTGAGGCCTTCCAGAAAATCAAGGGCCACTGCTTTCCCCTGTTGGCCAAAGACAAGTTGCTTTATCACGCAGCCGCCGTGTTTGCCACGAATTTTTTACCGGTGTTGCAAGCCACTGCCGATCAACTATGGCGAGACAGTGGCATGCCCGATGCCATTGCCTTGCAAGTCAGAGAAAAACTGCTGCATAACGCCGTGGCCAACATTCTTTCCCTTGGGCCGGTGGCGGCATTGACAGGGCCAGCTGCGCGAGGTGATCTCGCCCTGGTCCAACGCCAAGGCGAGGCCGTCACGGCTTGGGACCCGGCCGCCGGCGAAGCCTATCAGGCACTCAGCCGGCTCGCTTCGACATTGGCTGCCACTCAGGGAAAGCGCGCGCCGATTTGAGAAAAATCAAAACATACTCACACAAAAGTAATCCATTTGTAATAATGTGAGCTCGCAGTGCCCTTGTGAGACATCAAAACGCATTGATCCCCCGTCCTTTTGAAGCCAAGTTAGGCAGCCTATCGCACCGCAGTGATCAGCCAACCCTGACAAAAAGCTGAATCCCGGTTTCCAACTGCTGACACACCGTTGCGCCTTAACTGTTATATTGCACTGCAACATTTTCTGAAAGTGAACCTACCGTGCTCTACCAACTCTACGAAACCCAACGTTCCCTGATGGAGCCGTTCACAGATATGGCTCAGTCGGCGGCCAAACTGTTCCGCAACCCACAATCGGCAATGGGCCAGAGCCCGTTCGCCCAGCGGATATCTGCCGGTTACGACCTGATGCACCGCCTGGGCAAAGACTATGAGAAGCCAGAGTTCGGGCTGCGCACCGTCCTGGCCGGCGATGTAGAAATTGCGATCCACGAACGGGTCGAAATTGATAAGCCATTTTGTGAACTGCGCCGTTTCAAGCGCTTCACGGATGACACCAAGACACTGGAAAAACTCAAAGGTCAACCCGCAGTTTTGATTGTTGCGCCGCTTTCCGGCCACTACGCCACCTTGCTGCGCGACACCGTCAAGTCCATGTTGAAAGACCACAAGGTCTACATCACTGACTGGAAAAACGCCCGCTTGGTTCCTCTGTCCGAAGGTGAGTTTCACCTTGACGACTATGTGAATTATGTTCAGGAATTTATTCGCCACCTGCAGGGCATCTACGGCAACTGCCACGTTGTCAGCGTGTGCCAACCCACTGTTCCCGTCTTGGCAGCCGTGTCACTAATGGCCAGCCGTGGCGAAGTCACGCCCACCACCATGACCATGATGGGTGGCCCGCTGGATGCCCGTAAGTCGCCCACATCGGTCAATAATTTGGCTACCACCAAAGGCATTGACTGGTTTGAGAACAATGTAATTTACCGGGTGCCATCCAACTTCCCTGGCGCCGGTCGACGCGTTTACCCGGGCTTTCTTCAGCACACCGGGTTTGTGGCCATGAACCCCCGCAACCATGCGAAGAGCCATTACGACTATTTCAAAGACCTGATTAAAGGTGACGACGAAAGCACGGAAGCCCACCGCAAGTTTTACGACGACTACAACGCCGTGCTGGACATGGATGCGGACTACTACTTGGACACCATCAAGGTCGTCTTTCAAGAGTTCAACTTGGTCAATGGCACCTGGGACGTTAAAAGCGTTGATGGCAAATTGGAGCGCGTTCGCCCCGAGGACATCACAACCACCGCATTGTTCTCGGTGGAGGGTGAGTTGGACGATATTTCAGGTTTGGGTCAAACCGAAGCGTTGCACAAGATCTGCGGCGGCGTCGTGGACTCTGAGCAAAAGCACCTGATTGTTGAGGGTGCGGGGCACTATGGCATTTTCGCCGGCCGCCGCTGGCGCGAAGTGGTGTATCCCGAACTGCAAAGCTTTATTGCGTCGCATCACTATGCTGCGCCATCAACCCCGAAAGCCGAGTCCAAGCCTGTGAAGGCCGCGACTGCAGCCGCTGCCAAGTCCCGTGCGCCTGCCGCTGTCAAAAAGGTTGTTCGCAAGAAGTAATGGAGTCGCTCGCAGCCCGTATTCTGGCGGTTTTGCCCCAAACCCAGTGCACGCGCTGCGGCTACCCTGACTGCTCCAGCTACGCCCAGGCCATTGCCCGGGAGGACGCGCCCATCAACCAATGCCCTCCGGGAGGGCAACAGGGTGTCGCTTGGCTAGCTGAACTCACCGGTCAAGCAGTTGAACCACTCAACGCGGTCCACGGCGTTGAAGGGCCACGAGCCGTGGCATTTATTGATGAGGACTGGTGTATTGGTTGCACCCTTTGTATCAGTGCCTGCCCGACAGACGCCATCCTAGGTAGCAACAAGCAAATGCATGCCGTCATTGAGGCGCACTGCACCGGCTGTGAACTGTGTTTACCCGTCTGCCCGGTGGACTGCATCAAGCTTGAAAATGTCTCGGGGCAAGCAACCGGCTGGGATGCCTGGTCCCAACCTCTGGCTGATAACGCCAGAAACCGCTATGACTTTTATAGCTTCCGCCGCAATCGGGACAAGGGTGAAGCAGAGAAAAGACTGCAAGAAAAAGCGCAGCTCAAATTGTCAGACCTTGCCGCGCACTCCAAACACACAGACCCCGTCATTCTGGAAAAAAAGCGCGCTGTGATTGAAGCAGCACTGGCCCGCGCCCGTGCAAAACGGGTGACGCCCCCCTGACTTTGCTGCGACCTCCGGTCGCGCGCCGGCTAGGCAATCACCAAATTCTTGTAAACACCGCAGCCCAAATACCAATCATCGAGTAGTTGAACAAAAGACATTTTGGTTTGCACACGCCCGGTTAGTGGATTGGTGATGTCATATTCAACCCAGCCGGGTTCGAGGTGTGCCTGATTGATGATGTCGTCCACCAAGCCCTGGCCATCAATGCCCGCAATGTCCTGAACCCGGGTTCCCACCTTGGATTGATTGCCGCCGAAGGCCAAATAGGTGCCGTTGGCATCCAGCACAAACACATACATGTCTCGGTCATGAAAATTTTGGCGTGAATCAGTGATCTCCCGCAGAAACGACTCTCGGGAACCACTGCGCCGGCGATGCGCGGCCGCCCGCGCCACCAGTTCAACGGCTTCGTCTGCTGAGCCCTGTTGAAGCTTGAACAAGGCGAACGCTTCCACCAGCGTCGACGCACGCCCCTCCAGATTACGGGACTGCACGACCGCCTGCTCCACCATCTGAGCATTTCTCTGGGTGATTTCATCGAGTTGTCGGATGGCCGAGGTGATCTCCGTCAAACCGTTACTTTGTTCTGCGCTAGACGTCGATATGTGCGACATATTGGCAGCAACATCGCGAATTCCGGACACAATTTGCGTCATGCTGTCACCGGCGGTTTGAATCTTGCTGACACTGACTCCCACCTGCGCAGACGACTCACCGATCAACTGGCGAATTTCCTTGGCTGACTCGGCAGAACGCTGCGCAAGAGACCGGACTTCACTGGCCACGACAGCAAAGCCGCGACCTGACTCCCCCGCCCTAGCCGCTTCCACCGCAGCGTTGAGCGCCAGAATATTGGTCTGAAACGCCAGCCCGTCGATCACACTGACAATTTCATCCATGCGCCTGGCGCTGCTTTGAATGGCCTCGACCGAGGCAATGGCTTCAGCCATGGTTGCAACGCCACGATCCGCAACATCTCGCACCTTGCCTGCGCGTTGATTGACCTGAAGCACCGTTTGTGCCGTTTCTTGCACTGTGCTGGACAGCTCCTCCACGCTGGCCGCCGTTTGCTCAAGGTTCGCGGCCTGCTGCTCAGTTCGATCTGACAACTCCCGGTTGCCTGCGGCAAGGCTTTGCCCGGAATGCGCCACAAACGCAGCATTGCTTCTCACATTGGCCACCATAGTCGACACGGTGGTGCCGATCTTGACTGTTGCGTTGCCCAGTCTAGAGAACTCATCGTCCCCAGCGCTGACCAAATCAAGGCGCAAGTCACCCTGGACCAGTTTATTCATGGCTTGGGTGACGCGACGCAAATCTTGGGTGACGCTTCTGTGAAATGCCAACAACAAATACCCGCCGACAACCAAAGAAGTGGCTGCCAACCCCGTCAGCAAGGTCAGGTCAGACCCGGAACCAGACGCTGCGAGCTGACTCAGCAGAAGCGCTGGAGTGAGAAAGAACACCACGGCAAGAAGCAACACCTTGCCCGACAAGTGCATCTTGCGCATCAACCAAACACCGGGGGCCAACAGTTTCATGAGAATCATGCGCCAGTCTCACTTGTAGTTATCGAGAAAAAGATGCCAGGCGTTCGCCCCACACGCATTCAAATCATTCTATGCGGCAAGGTTGGCATTAGTACACATTTCCGCCTCAGGAATACCCTGCCGCCAACTGGCCAAAGGCGGCCACCACTTCGGGCGGGGCCTGTACCAATTCAATCAACACGCCCTCACCGCTGACCGGGAATTCATCATTGGATTTGGGGTGCAAAAAGCAGATGTCGAAGCCGGCGGCGCCCTTGCGGATACCGCCTGGCGCAAATCGCACGCCCTTGGTCGCCAACCATTCCACCGCGACCGGCAAATCGTCAATCCAAAGTCCCACATGATTGAGCGGGGTGGTATGCACAGCAGGTTTTTTGTCAGGGTCGATGGGTTGCATCAAATCGAC
>JBBKVN010000390.1:0-2682 GCA_037968455.1 Rhodoferax sp. | reverse complement strand
CCGGCTTTGGGTTGCGGTGTCGGCAATTCGGTCCAGGTGAGGGCGTCAACGCCAACAGGGTTTTCACAGAGCCAAGCATGCATGAGGGAAGTCTCCTAAAGTAATCTGAAATGATAGGGGCAGGGGAGGATGCTCAATGTCACTGGCGGGACCGTCAATGGCAGGACAGGGGTGCCCCCTACAATTCGCGATCAAACGAGTTCACCATGAAAATCTTAATTTCCAATGACGACGGGTATCAGGCGCCCGGTATCGTGGCTTTGTACGAGGCCTTGCGAGACGTGGCAGACGTTGAAGTTGTCGCCCCTGAGCACAATAACAGCGCCAAATCCAACGCACTCACCCTGCACTCGCCACTGTACGTCCACCATGCCAGTAATGGCTTCAGATACGTCAATGGCACACCGGCTGACTGCGTTCACATTGCGTTGAGTGGTCTGTTGGACTACCGCCCTGATTTGATTGTTTCAGGGATCAACAACGGCGCCAACATGGGGGATGACACCATTTACTCAGGCACCGTTGGTGCAGCAATGGAGGGCTACCTTTTTGGAATTCCGTCCATCGCGTTCTCACAAGTTGAGCGCGACTGGGTGCATTTGGAGTCAGCTGCGCGCAAAGCGCGGGAATTGGTGCTTCAAATGGCCCGCCAAAAGCTGGTCGGTACCAAACCCTGGTTGTTGAATGTGAATATTCCCAATCGGCCCTTTGATGACATTGGGCACATCAAGCTGTGCCGACTGGGCCGGCGTCACGCGGCTGAGGCCGTGATCAAGCAAGTCAGCCCCCGCGGCGAGACCATGTACTGGATTGGCGCCGCCGGCGCCGCCATGGATGACGCAGAGGGGACTGATTTTCATGCGACGGCACAGGGCTTTGTTTCCATGACTCCGCTCAAGGTCGATTTGACCGACCACGATCATCTGGGGTACTGGGCTCAAACTGCCTCCCGATTGGCTGAGCAGGGTCTGGGCGATGCAACGCCCGGTCAATCAAACTGAAATGGCCATGAAAGAACGCCCGACTTTTCCCGCTCGACTGGACTTTTCGGGCGCCAAGCCCGCCTTAAAGCGCCCGGAACTCCAGTCCAATCGATCCACGACCTCGGCGCCGTCCCAACCGGTCCAGCGAATACAGTCCCGTTCCGCCTCCACTATGGACTCCAGTTCTGTGCGGGCGCACATGGTGAGTCGGTTGATGACCCAGGGGTTGAGCGATGCGGCCGTCATTGCCGCCATGCGGGCAGTTGAGCGACATCGTTTCGTGGACAGTGCGCTGGCCAACCAGGCCTACGAGGACACAAGTTTGCCGATTGGCTTGGGGCAAACCATCTCAAAACCAAGCGTAGTGTCACGCATGTCTGAACTGCTGCGCAACGGGCAGCCCGGCAAGCTGGGCCGAGTCCTTGAGATTGGCACGGGGTGCGGCTATCAAGCCGCGGTTCTGAGTCATTTGGCGGATGAGGTCTACAGCATAGAGCGGCTGCGTGGTCTGCATGAGAGAGCACGGGAGAATTTGCGCTACTTCCGTGTCGCCAATCTTCATCTTCTATTTGGTGACGGGATGCTGGGCTATGCCAAAGGTGCGCCCTATGCTGGCATTATTGCTGCTGCGGGTGGTGAGGCGGTTCCGCAAGCCTGGGTTGATCAGTTGGCCGTTGGCGGGCGGCTGGTGGCGCCCGTGGCTGCCACAGGCGCTCATGCCAGAAAACAGGCATTAATGGTGATTGACAAGACCGCGCAAGGAATTCGCCAGACGGTCTTGGAGGTGGTCAACTTTGTCCCTTTAAAATCGGGTGTTGCATGAAGGGAAGTCTATGTTTGCTATGAGTGGTCGCGTGAGTTCGTTGTTGGCCTTGGTGGTCGTTGGTGGTTTGTTGGTGGGGTGCAGTTCAACGCCGCTCAATCGCGCGCCAGTGGTCGATCGGGGCGCGACAGTCGCTGGCTCAGCACCTGTTGTGATGGATCCCAACACGCCGTTGGTCAAGCAGCCACAAGGTTTTGAGAACGCTGGAAAGCCTGGTTATTACACCGTGAAGCCAGGCGACACCATGACCCGTATTGGTTTGGAGACGGGGCACTCCCCCAAAGACATCGCACGTTGGAGCGGTGTCGAAAACCCTCACAAAATTGAAGTGGGGCAGGTTCTGCGTGTAATTCCACCCGCTCCGTCATCGGCTGTTCCAGCGGCTGTGGCGTCCGCGCCGGCCGCAAACGGTGTCGTCACCCAACCAGTGACTCAGGCCAGCGTCACGCCAACCGGCAATGCAGCGCCATCGTCGTCAACCCCTGTTTCGCCAGTTCAGGCCGCCGGTGGTGAAGACGACATTGCCTGGATATGGCCGACCAGTGGTGCTGTATTAGCTGGCTTTGATGAAGTCAAAAACAAAGGTTTGGACATTGGTGGTTCGGTCGGTGATTCAGTCGTTGCTGCCGCCGACGGCCGAGTCGTCTACGTAGGTGCGGGTCTGCGCGGTTATGGCAACCTGATTATCTTGAAGCACAACAACACCTATCTGACTGCCTACGCCCACAACAAGTCTTTGTTGGTGGTTGAGGATCAGTCGGTTCGCAAGGGCCAGAAAATCGCAGAAATGGGCAACAGCGATGCGGATCGCGTCAAGCTTCATTTTGAGGTTCGCAGGCAGGGCAAACCCGTCGATCCGGCGAAATACTTGCCTCC